>JBKDZQ010000092.1:0-2717 GCA_047971325.1 Parahaliea sp. | reverse complement strand
ACCAGGGCAGGATGGCAGCGGCCATCCACGCCGGCATCCGCGACTGGTTTCTCCAGCACCCGCCGGCGGGCACCCTGCTGGCCTGGCAGAAGCTGCAGGGCGGACAGGAGTACACCATCGCCCGGGGGGATACGCTGTCCGGTATCGCACAGCGCTTCAAGGTGTCGGTCAACGACCTGAAAAGCGTCAACGGGCTGTCCGACACCCGCATCCTGATCGGCCAGACGCTGAAGATTCCGACTACCTGATGTCCCGTATCCACCGCCTCAGCCCAAGGCTCGCCAACCAGATCGCCGCCGGCGAGGTGGTCGAGCGCCCCGCCTCGGTGGTCAAGGAAGTGCTGGAGAACAGCCTGGACGCCGGTGCCAGCCGGGTGGAGATCGAGGTGGAGGACGGTGGGGTCAAGCTGATTCGCATCCGCGACGACGGCCAGGGCATGGAGCCGGACGACCTGCCGCTGGCGCTGGCCCGCCATGCCACCAGCAAGATCAGCTCGCTGGAGGATCTGGAGCGGGTCGGCAGCCTGGGCTTTCGTGGCGAGGCGCTGGCCAGTATCGGTTCGGTGTCGCGCCTGATTCTCACCTCCAACCATCGCGACGACAGCAGCGAGGGTAGCAGCGCCCTGTGCGAGGGTCGCGACATGGAAGTCGCCCTGCGACCGGCGCCTCACCCCCGGGGCACCACCGTGGAGGTGCGCGACCTGTTCTTCAACACCCCGGCCCGGCGCAAGTTTCTGCGCACGGAAAAAACCGAGTTTGGCCATCTGGAGGAAGTGGTGAAGCGGCTGGCCCTGTCGCGTTTCGATGTTGGCTTCAGCCTGCGCCATAACGGCCGCGCCGTGCACAGCCTGAAGGCGGCCGCCTCCGTGGCCGAGCGCCAGCGGCGGGTGGCGGCGGTGTGCGGACCGGCCTTCATGGAGCAGGCGATCTACATCGAGCACGAGCGCTCCCCGCTGCGGCTGTGGGGCTGGGTGGGCCTGCCGACCTTTTCCCGCAGCCAGGCCGACCTGCAGTACTTCTTTGTCAATGGCCGGGTGATTCGCGACAGGCTGGTGGCCCACGCGGTAAAACAGGCCTACCGCGACGTGCTTTATCACGGCCGCCACCCGGCCTTTGTGCTCTACCTGGAGCTGGACCCGTCGGGAGTGGACGTGAACGTGCACCCGACCAAGCACGAGGTGCGCTTTCGCGACGGGCGCGAGGTGCACAATTTCATCTTTTCCAGCCTGCACAAGGCGCTGGCCGATGTGCGTCCCGGCCAGGACGGCAGCGCCCCTGCGGCCAGCCTCACTCCCACGGGGGTGGCGGGGGAGGGCGTGGACCTGCGAACCGGTGAAATCCACAGCCAGCCGGCGCTGGCCTGGGGCGCACCGGCCCCGGCGGCCGACGGAGCGTCGCGGCCGTTCGGCGGTTACAGCGCGCCCGCCCCCTCCCCGGGGCGCACGGCGGAGCAGATGCGCGCCTATGGCCAGTTGCACCCCGCCACCGCGCCCCTGCCGGAGACGGCGGCGGAGGATGTGCCACCGCTGGGCTATGCCCTGGCCCAGCTCAAGGGTATCTACATTCTGGCGGAAAATGCCGCCGGCCTGGTGCTGGTGGACATGCATGCCGCCCATGAGCGCATCACCTACGAGCGCCTGAAACGTGCCCGGGACGCCGAGGGCATCCGCAGCCAGCCCCTGCTGGTGCCCCGGGCGGTGTCGGTCAGCAGCCGCGAGGTGGGGCTGGCGCAGGCCCACGCCGGGCTGTTCGAGGGTCTGGGCATGGTGGTGGACGTGGCCGGGGAGGAGAGCCTGCTGATTCGCCAGATCCCGGTGGCCCTGCGCGATTCCAATGTCGAGCTGCTGCTGCGCGATGTGCTGTCTGATTTGGCCGAGTACGGCAGTTCCGATCGCATCGAAGCCCGCATGGACGAAATTCTCTCGACCATGGCCTGTCACGGCTCGGTGCGCGCCAACCGCCGCCTCAGCGTGCCGGAGATGAATGCCCTGCTGCGTGACATGGAGGCCACCGAGCGCGCCGGCCAGTGCAACCACGGCCGCCCGACCTGGACCCAGCTCGGTCTCGACGAGCTCGACCGCCTGTTCCTGCGGGGGCGCTAGGGTTGGGGGAAGCCGCCAAGCCCCTGCTGATCTGCCTGATGGGGCCAACCGCCTCGGGCAAGACCGACCTGGCCATTGATCTGGCGCGGGTGCTGGACTGCGAGCTGGTCAGCGTGGAGTCCGCCCTGGTTTACCGGGGCCTGGATATCGGCAGCGCCAAGCCGGACTATCCCCATCACCTGGTGGATATTCGCGAGCCCGACCAGCCGTACTCGGCGGCGGATTTCGCCGCCGATGCCGGCCGGGTGATCAACGATATCCTGGCGCGTGGTCGCAAGCCGCTGCTGGTGGGCGGCACCATGCTCTATTTTCGCGCCCTGCTCGAGGGGCTGGCGACCATGCCCGGAGCGGACCCGGCGGTGCGCCGGGCCATCGTGGCCGGGGCAGCCGGGCGCGGTTGGCCGGCCATGCACCGGGAGCAGCGGCGAGTGGACCCCGAATCCGCCGATCGCATCCCCCCCCACCACTCCCAGCGCCTGGGGCGGGCGCGGGCAGTTTCTCGCAGCAGTGGTGTGCCGATCAGTGAGTGGCAGCGGCGCCAGGGGGGCGGCGGGGTAGCCTCGCGCTTCACCCTGCGCCAGCTGGCCATTTGCCCCCGGGACCGGGCGGTGCTGCA
>JBKDZQ010000091.1:0-5983 GCA_047971325.1 Parahaliea sp. | reverse complement strand
GTACCCCGCGGCCGGATTGACGGCGGTGATCTATTTCGCCAGGGCCTTGCGGCTGCGGCGCTGGATCCAGCCCAGTCCCGCCAGGCCGGCGGCCAGCAGGGCGACGGAGGCCGGCGCCGGGATCGCGGTGGCCGCAGCGCCGTTGTCGGCGGTGACGATGTTGAGGCTCATGTGATCGATGATGAAGCCGTCCTGTTTTCCCGTTTTGAGGGAGAAACCGGTCGAACCGTCAAGCAGTGACAAGGGTACGCTGGCCGTCAGCATCTGCAGAACGTCATCTTGCTTGCGAAAGCGGAACTTGCCCAGTAGTGTGCCGTCGTCCGCCCGCAGCTGTGCCGCCTTGTTGAGATTGGCGATGCCGGCGACCAGGATCTGCAGTTCCGCGCTCAACGCGGTGGCGCCGTCGAGGTCATAGTCATGGACCCAGGATATCTTGCGCGGCTGGCGCCAGACATCGGTCAGGAGCGCTTCGGCCTTGTCCCGCTCGCCGCGCAAATCTTCACCGTAGTTGCGGCCTCCCAGGTCTTTCATGACCCTGTCGCCCGGGGCGCATTCTTTGGCCAGGCCAAAGCAGTCGATGTCGCCGATGAGGCTTTGGATCATCCCCGCGTAGGCCGATGACGCGGCGGCAAGGCTCAGCGCGGCGGCGCATATAATGGATTTCAACATTGAAGAGTGCCTCCTGGTGTCTGTGGAAGGTGGTCGGCGGGGGCGATTACGCAGGAAAAGCCCGTGAGGCACAAGCGGTTGATTTAACAAGGTTTTTAATTTTCTGGCGCAGTTCTCATTTTGGCGACTCCAGCGGGTGTTTTTGTGATGCGGTACCGCTGGGGCGGTAAGGTAGTGCGGGTGCCCCCGGGCACGCAGGCGGCCCTGTTTCGGCGATTGACGCCGCCATCGCAACGATGCCCATAGGCTAAATCGCCCGCATTCCGTATAATCGCGCGTTTCATTTGACTGGGGCGGTGCCCTGCATGGAGCTGATTCGCGGCCTGCACAACCTGCGGCCCAGACACTGCGGCTGCGTGGCCACCATTGGCGCCTTCGACGGGGTGCATCTGGGCCACCAGGCGGTGATTCGACATGTGCTGGCGGTGGCGCGCGGCCGCGCTCTGCCGTCGATGGTGGTGGTGTTCGAACCCT
Source organism: Parahaliea sp. (assembly GCA_047971325.1). Lineage (GTDB taxonomy): Bacteria > Pseudomonadota > Gammaproteobacteria > Pseudomonadales > Halieaceae > Parahaliea. The sequence goes on along the minus strand of JBKDZQ010000091.1, from coordinate 4,840 downwards.
TGCCGCGTGAGTACCTGGCGCCCCTGCGAGCGCCGGCCCGGCTGATGAGTTTTCGCGAGAAATTCCGCGCCCTGCAGGCGCTGGGGGTGGAGCGCCTGCTGCGGATACGTTTCAACGAACGGCTGCGCAACCAGAGCGCCCAGGACTTTCTCGAAGAGGTGCTGGTCGCCGGACTGGGGGTGCGCCACGTGGTGCTGGGGGACGATTTCCGCTTTGGCAATGATCGCGAGGGCGACCTGGCGTTCATCCGCGAGCGCGGCCGGCGCCACGGCTTCGATGCCGAACCCACGCCGACCTTCACCCTGGCCGGTGGGCGGGTCAGCAGCACGCGCATTCGCGCCGCGCTGGCGGCCGCCGATTTCGCGCTGGCGGAGCGCCTGCTGAGCCGGCCCTACGGCATGTCGGGAAAGGTGGTCTATGGCCGCCAGCTGGGGCGTGAGCTGGGTTTCCCCACCGCCAACCTGGCGCTGCACCGGCTGCGCTCGCCCCTGTCCGGGGTGTATGTGGTGTCGGTGCGTGGCGCCGGACTGGAGGGCGCCCCGGGGGTGGCCAATATCGGCACCCGGCCCACGGTGAATGACAGCATCCGGGCCAACCTGGAGGTGCACCTGCTGGATCGCCGCTGCGACCTGTACGGCAGGCACATCGAGGTAACTTTCCGCCACAAGCTGCGGGACGAGAGCAAATTCGATTCGGTCGAGCAACTGCGCGAGCAGATCGGCCGCGACACCGACCGGGCCCGGCAGTGGCTGGCGGCACATTGACTGGTAGACAGATGAGCGATTACAAAGACACCCTGAACCTGCCGCAGACGGCCTTTCCCATGAAGGCGAGCCTGGCCCAGCGGGAGCCCCAGCGCCTCAAGCAGTGGCAGGCCATGGACCTCTACGGCCAGATTCGCGCCGCCCGCGCCGGCCGCCCCCTGTTCATTCTGCACGACGGCCCCCCCTACGCCAACGGCGACCTGCACGTGGGCCACGCGGTCAACAAGATTCTCAAGGATATCATCGTCAAGTCGCGCACCCTGGACGGCTTTGACGCGCCCTATGTACCGGGCTGGGACTGCCACGGCCTGCCCATCGAGCTCAACGTGGAGAAAAAGGTCGGCAAGCCGGGGGTGAAGATATCCCCCGCCGAATTCCGCCGGAAATGCCGGGATTATGCCGCCCGCCAGGTGGATGGCCAGCGCGAGGACTTTGTGCGCATGGGGGTGCAGGGCGACTGGCACCATCCCTACCTGACCATGGATTTCCGCTTCGAGGCGGACATTGTGCGCACTTTGTCGCGCATCATCGACAAGGGCCACCTGCACAAGGGTTTCAAGCCCGTGCACTGGTGCATGGACTGCGGCTCGGCCCTCGCCGAAGCCGAGGTCGAATACAAGGACAGGCACTCGCCGGCCATCGACGTGGCCTATGCCGCGGTCGATCCCGCTGCCCTCAACACCGCCTGTGGCAGCGCCTACAGCGGCGAGATCGCCATCCCCATCTGGACCACCACACCCTGGACCCTGCCGGCGAGCATGGCGGTGAGTCTGCACCCCGAACTGGACTATGTGCTAATCGAGGGGGAGGGTCGCGCGCTGCTGGTGGCGGAAGCGCTGGCTGGCGCCTGCGTGACCCGTTTCGGGCTGCCGGCACTCAAGGTCCTGGGGCGCTGTAAAGGCGCGGCCCTGGACCGGCAGTTGCTGCAACATCCCTATCTCGACCGCCCGGTACCGGTGGTGCTGGGTGAGCACGTGACCACCGAGGTCGGTACTGGCGCCGTGCACACCGCCCCGGCCCACGGCCAGGATGACTTCGAGGTGGGGCAGCGCTATGGCCTGGAAGTCTACAACCCGGTGGACGGCAACGGTGTCTACCTGCCGGAAACCCCGTTCTTTGCCGGGCAGAACGTGATGAAGGCCAATGCCGCCATCGTCGAGCTGTTGGCGGAGCGCGGTGTACTGCTGCACCACGAACAGTACGAGCACCCCTATCCCCACTGCTGGCGCCACAAATCGCCGATCATCTTCCGCGCCACCCCCCAGTGGTTCATGAGCATGGCGCAGAACGGTCTGCTGACCGCTGCCAAGGCGGCGGTGGAACGGCAGGTGCAGTGGCTGCCCGAGTGGGGCAGGGCCCGTATCGACAGCATGCTGGCCAACCGGCCGGACTGGTGCATCTCCCGCCAGCGCACCTGGGGTGTGCCCATCACCCTGTTTGTGCACCGCGAGACCGGCGCCCTGCATCCCCGCACCCGCGAATTGATGGAGCAGGTAGCGGAGCGCATCGAGGCCGCCGGCATCGACGCCTGGTTCGACCTGGAGCCCGCCGAGCTGCTGGGCGCCGAGGCCGCGGACTATGACAAGGTCACCGACACTCTGGATGTATGGTTCGATTCCGGTGTCACCCACGCCTGCGTGCTGCGCCGGCGCCCCGGCCTGCGCGCACCGGCGGACCTCTACCTGGAGGGCTCCGACCAGCACCGGGGCTGGTTCCAGTCCTCCCTGCTGACCGGTATCGGCGCCTATGGCGAAGCGCCCTACCGGACCGTGCTCACCCACGGTTTCACCGTCGATGGGCAGGGCCGCAAGATGTCCAAGTCCATCGGCAACGTGCTCGCGCCGAAGAAGGTGATGAACGATCTGGGGGCCGACATCCTGCGCCTGTGGGTGGCGGCCACCGACTACCGCGGCGAGCTGGCGATCTCCGATGAAATCCTCAAGCGCACCGCCGACGCCTACCGGCGCATTCGCAATACCGCGCGCTTCCTGCTGTCCAACCTCAGCGGCTTCGATCCGGCGACCGACAGCGTAGCGCTGGAGGAAATGCTGTCCCTGGACCGCTGGGCGGTGGACCGTGCCGCCCGCCTGCAGGCGGAGATCGTACGTGCCTACGAACAGTACCAGTTCCACCTGATCTACCAGAAATTACACGCCTTCTGCGCCAACGACCTGGGCGGTTTCTACCTGGATGTGATCAAGGACCGCCAGTACACCACCGGCGCCGACAGCCTGGCCCGGCGCAGCGCCCAGACTGCCATGTTCCTGATCGGCGAGGCGCTGGTGCGCTGGGTGGCGCCCATTCTCAGCTTCACCGCTGAGGAAATCTGGGAAAACCTGCCCGGGGAGCGCGCCGCCTCGGTGTTCCTGGTGGAGTGGTTCGACCAGCTGGCCACCCTCGACTCCGGTGCGCCCATGGGGCGTGATTACTGGCAGCGGGTGATGGCCGTGCGCGACGCGGTCAACAAGGCCATCGAGTTGGAGCGCGCCGCCGGCAAGGTGCGCGGTTCGCTGGACACCGGCGTCACCCTGTACTGTGATGACAACCTGCTGGCCATGCTGGGGCAACTGGGGGACGAACTGCGCTTTGTGCTGATCACCTCCGGCGCCGTGCTGGCGCCACTGGCGGAGGCGCCGGCGGGCGCATCGGCCACCGATATCGATGGCCTGCGCCTGCAGGTGGAGGTGGCCACAGACCAGAAGTGCGAGCGCTGCTGGCACCGTCGTCCGGAGGTGGGCAGCATCGCCGCCCACCCGGGCCTGTGCGGGCGCTGCGTGAAGAACATCGATGGCCCTGGCGAGCAGCGGCGGTTTGCCTGAGGTGGCGGCGGTGAGCAATGGCGTGCGCGCCTGGCGCTGGTACGCGCTGGCGCTGGTGGTGATCGCTCTGGACCAGTACACCAAGGGGCTGGCGAGCGCGGCCCTGGAGTATGGCCAGCCGGTAGCGGTGCTGTCCTGGTTCAACCTGACCCTGGCCCACAACACCGGTGCCGCCTTCAGTTTCCTCAGCGATGCCGGTGGCTGGCAGCGCTATCTGTTTACCGCTATTGCGGTAACGGTGAGCGCCCTGCTGGTGCTGTGGCTCTATCGCCTGCCGCGGTGCCAGTGGCTGCTGGCCCTGAGCCTGGCGCTGGTGCTGGGGGGGGCGCTGGGCAATCTCAGGGACCGCCTGCTGCTGGGGCATGTGGTCGATTTCATTTCCGTACATTACGCCGGGCACTACTTCCCGGCCTTCAACCTCGCCGACGCCGCCATTACCGGGGGCGCCATCGGCATGATACTGGACAGTCTGTTGACGCGCCCCCGGACCCGGGAAGCATCAGAATGAATGTACCCGTCAGCGAGGGCACGCGGGTGTACCTCAACTTTTCCGTCAGCCTGGAGGATGGCTCCGAGCTCGACTCCAACTTCGGCCGCGATCCGGTGCATTTCGCGGTGGGCGACGGCAGCCTGCTGCCCGGCTTCGAACGCTGCATTTTCGGCATGAAGCCCGGCGAGCGCCAGTTGTTCTCGGTAGCGCCGGAAAACGCCTTCGGACAGCCCAACGCCAACAATGTGCAGGTGATTGCCCGCCGTCACTTCGACGACGAGGCGAAACTGCAGGTCGGCCTGGTGTTCTCCTTCGCCGACGCCGGTGGTGGCGAGCTCCCGGGCCTGATTGTCGCCCATGATGACGATGAGGTCACCGTGGACTTCAACCACCCGCTGGCGGGGCGTACAATCCTGTTCGACGTCCTCGTTCACCGGGTGGAACCCGCGGAGCTGCACTGATGGATATCCAGCTGGCCAACCCCCGCGGCTTCTGCGCCGGGGTGGACCGCGCCATCGATATCGTGAACCGCGCCCTGGAGCTGTTTGGCGCGCCCATCTATGTGCGCCACGAAGTGGTGCACAACAAATTCGTGGTGGATGATCTGCGCGAGCGCGGCGCGGTGTTTGTCGATGAGCTCGACGAAGTGCCCGATCGCTGCATCGTCATCTTCAGCGCCCACGGCGTATCCCAGACGGTGCGGCGTGAGGCGGCCGACCGCGGCCTGAAGGTCTTCGACGCCACCTGCCCGCTGGTGACCAAGGTGC
>JBKDZQ010000090.1:0-2913 GCA_047971325.1 Parahaliea sp. | reverse complement strand
CCGACAGGCGCCGTCCCTCCTGCTCGACACAGGCGGAGCCCACCGCCAGCCGCCGGGCCGTGTTCAGGCCCACCAGCGCCGCGCGCACCGCAGCGCCAATCAGCCCGGCTTCGGCCTCTGGCGTCAGGGCGGCCAGCGCCGCGGCATCCCCCAGTTGCGCCCACAGGGCACTCAGGGCGCCATGCAGCAGGGAGCCGCGCTCCCCGGCACCCAGCCCCAGCACTGGTGCTGCCAGTGCCTGCAGCCCCAGGCGGCGGCGGGCAAAGGCGCGAAAGGGACAGTGGGACTGGTCCTCGATCAGGGCGCTGCCGCCGCGAACGAGCGCCAACTCGGCGGCGCTGACCGGCGGCGCAGTTTCATCCTCCAGCTGCTCACATTCCCTCTCCCGCCACTGCCGCCGCCAGTCCTCGGGCAGCAGCTCGTCGGCAGGGGCGTCAACCTTTTCGAAACCGTCCAGCAGGGCGCTGGGCTGTTCCGGCGCGCCATCGCTCTGCTGGCGGTAACTGGCATTGAGCAGCATGCAACTATTCCGGTATTGCGCCAGCAGGCCGCGGGCGTAGGCCGATTCGCGCTCGGCACTGGCATGGGGCATGCCCCGCTGGCGCTGCAGGGCGACGGGAATAAAGGGGTTGGGACGAGCCGGCCCCGGCCACTGACTGGCCTGCCAGCCGCACAGCCAGAGCCGGTCGAAGCGCAGCCCGGCGGCCTCCAGCGGACCCAGAACCTGGATGCGGCTGTCGGGGGTGCGGGGCTGGAAACTGGTGTCCTGGCAGCACTGGCGCAGCAGCTGCAGGGCTTCGGGGAAGTCCAGAGACGGGCACACCCGGTCGTAAGCGGCGTAGTCATCCAGCAGTGCCTGCCACTGTTCCACCTGCTGGTATTCGAGGGAGTCCAGCGCGCCCTCCCCCGGCCAGCCCCACAGCGCCAGCAACTGCGCAAAACGCCCGGCCCAGACCGAGGGCAGCGCGGCGCGGCGCAGTTCCCGCAGGCCGGACACCGCCAGCAGGATCTGCCCCAGACGCAGGCCCGGTTCCGTGCCACTGGCGAAGCCGCGCAGGGCGCCGCTGCCGATCTGTTCGCAGCCGTGATCGTGCAGCCGGCTGATGAGGGCCAGGGCCTGCGGACTGTGGCGGTCCGGCAGCGTGAGGAAGGGAGAGCGCAGCAGGGCCAGCACATCCCCCAGTGCGAGCTGCGTGCCAGCCGTGGACAGGGCCAGCACGGCATCGCGCACTACCGGCACTTCCGCCAGCGGCCAACCAGTGGAAAAGTTCACCGGCAGTGCCGCGTAGTCAGCGTCCAGGCAGCCGAACTCGCGACGCAGATGGTGCTCGAGGCGCTGGCGGTCACCGCGCATGTCGTCGAGCACAATGCCCACGGTGGCCTGGGCATCCTCCTGCCAGCACTGCTGCGCCCAGCGCGCCACCGCCCGCAACTCGGCGCCGCGATCGGCAAAGGCGTAGGCGCGGCAGCGGGCAGCGGTATCTTCGGGCTGCCGCCGTTCCACGACGCTGCAAAGCCCTGCCAGGCAATGTTCAAACAGCGGTGGCAGTTCGTCAAAGGACAGTAACAGCACCCGCTGGTCGGCGCCGGGCAACTCACCGGCGGCCAGCGCGGCGGCCAGCAGAGCGATGGTATCGAGTTCCGTGGCGAAGCCGCCTTGCTCCAGCGCCTGGACGAAAGCGCGATGCCAGCGCAGGTAGGTGGCGCAATCGGTGTCCGCGGTGAAAGACGGGGCCAGGGCTGGCTCACAGGGGTCGATACGCCAGCGCAGTAGATTGTCCCGCGCCTGCCGGGCCTGGCTGGCGGCCGCCGCCACCTGCAGCAGGGGGTAGTGCTCGCGCTGCCTATCGGCCTCGATCACCCGCCGCCACAACGCCAGGGCCTGGCCTGCCTCTAGCACCACCCGGCGCAGGGCAGGCGCACAGACACAGCGTCGCTGCCACTGTGCCCGCAACCAGTGTTCCAGCGGATGCACCGCCAGTGGCTGCCATACACGATCACCGCAGCTTATACGGAATTCATCCCACTCGGATTTTATCCGCCGGGCCAGGCGCAGGTTGGGAGTCAGCAGAATGTAGCCCTGGTCTATCCAGGGCATCAGGGGTTCGAGATGATGGCGGGAGCTGGCGATATCACGCGCCACAGGGGTACTCCTGGACTGTGCGGTGCGGGGCGTTCTGTTGCAGTATGGGGTGTTCTACCCAAACACCGCGCGCTGCTATAAAATGCTGCGCCCTGTCGTGTCGGGAGAATTCGAGTTCCCGGGAGCGCGAAAGAGCCCACTGTAACAGGTTAAGAACCATGAGCAATACGCCCATCCACAACATTAATGTTGCCGCCCAGGACGTACTGATCAGTCCCCGGCAGCTCAAAACCTCCCTGCCGATCACAGAGGCGGCGCGCAGCACCATCACCCGCAGCCGCCAGGTGATCTGGGACATACTCGACCGCAAGGACCCGCGCCTGTTCGTGGTGGTCGGCCCCTGCTCCATTCACGACCCGGCCGCCGCCATGGATTACGCCCGGCGCCTGCGGGAGCTGGCCGATGAACTGGCCGATACGCTCTACATCGTGATGCGGGTGTACTTCGAGAAGCCGCGCACCACCGTGGGCTGGAAGGGCCTCATCAATGACCCCCACCTGGATGATTCCTTCAAGCTCGAAGAGGGCCTGCACATCGGCCGCAAGCTGCTGCTGGACATTCTGGAGCTCGGCCTGCCCACCTCCACCGAGGCTCTGGACCCGATTTCACCCCAGTACCTGCAGGATTTGATCAGCTGGTCCGCCATCGGCGCCCGCACCACCGAATCCCAGACCCACCGGGAGATGGCCAGCGGCCTGTCCAGTGCCGTGGGCTTCAAGAACGGCACCGACGGCAGTCTCACCGTGGCCACCAACGCCCTCAACTCCGCC
>JBKDZQ010000089.1:0-4615 GCA_047971325.1 Parahaliea sp. | reverse complement strand
GCTCGCGCTGACGCTCGACGACATCCTGCTCGAGCACGGCGCCGAGGGCCTCTACGAACCGCTGGATTTGAACATTGCCCGCTGCCGCCTGATGACCGCCGGCCCGGCGGGCTGGCAGCCGAGCGGGGCCCGGGTGCGGGTGGCCACCAAGTTCGTCAACGTGGCCCGCCGCCACTTCGCCCGCCAGGGCGTGCACGCCGAGGTGATCAAGCTCTACGGCGCCATGGAGCTGGCGCCGATAATGAATCTGGCGGACCTCATCGTGGATATCGTCGACACCGGCAACACCCTGCGCGCCAACGGCATGGAGCCGCTGGAGGAGATTGCCGCGATCAGCTCCCGCCTGGTGGTCAACAAGGCCGCCCTGCGCGCCCACCACGGCACCATCGGGCAGGTGCTGGAGGCCATTGCCGCCGCGGTGGGTGAACCGGCGGCGGCCGGACAGGAGTCCTGAGCATGCGCCGTCTCGACAGCCGGCAGGCGGATTTCGACAGCGCCCTCGACGCCCTGACCGCCTGGGAGGAATCCCTGGACGCCGGTGTCAGCACCACCGTGGCGGAGATCATCGCCGCCGTGCGCCGCCGCGGTGACGCCGCCCTGGTGGAGTACACCGCCCGTTTCGACCGTCGCGCCGTTACCGACGCCGCCGAACTGGCGGTGTCACCGGCGCGCCTGCAACAGGCGCTGGCGGCCATCGACCCGGCCCGGCGCCGGGCCCTGGAGGCCGCTGCCGAACGGGTGCGCAGCTACCACGAGCACCAGCGCCAGGACAGCTGGAGCTACCGCGACGCCCAGGGCAACCGCCTGGGCCAGCAGATCACCCCCCTGGCGCGCGCCGGCATCTATGTGCCCGGCGGCAAGGCCAGCTACCCCTCCTCGGTGCTGATGAACGCCCTGCCGGCGAAGGTGGCGGGCGTGGGCGAGATCGTCATGGTGGTGCCGGCCCCCGGCGGCGAACTCAACGACCTGGTGCTCGCCGCCGCCGCCATCGCCGGCGTCGACCGGGTATTCACCATCGGCGGCGCCCAGGCGGTGGCCGCCCTGGCCTGGGGCACCGAGACGGTGCCCGCAGTGGACAAGATCGTCGGCCCCGGCAATATTTTCGTCGCCACCGCCAAGCGCCAGGTGTTCGGCCAGGTGGGCATTGACATGATCGCCGGTCCCTCGGAAATCCTGGTGATCTGCGATGGCAGCACCGATCCCGACTGGGTGGCGATGGACCTGTTCTCCCAGGCCGAACACGACGAAAACGCCCAGTCCATCCTGCTCTGCCCCGACGCCGCCTACCTCGATGCCGTTGCAGCCAGCATCGACCACCTGCTGCCGACCCTGGAGCGCGCCGACATCATCCGCGCCTCTCTCGATGGCCGCGGTGCCCTGATCCTCACCCGCGACCTCGACGAGGCTGTGGCCATCAGCAACCGGCTGGCGCCCGAGCACCTGGAGCTGTCGGTGGGGGATCCCGAGGCTCTGTTGCCGAAGGTACGCAACGCCGGGGCGATTTTCATGGGGGCCTACACCACCGAATCCCTCGGTGATTACTGCGCCGGTCCCAATCACGTCCTGCCCACCTCCCGCACCGCGCGCTTTTCCTCGCCGCTGGGAGTCTACGATTTCCAGAAACGCAGTTCAGTGATCCACTGCTCGCCGGAGGGCGTGCGGGAACTGGGGAAAATCGCCTCGGTGCTGGCGCGCGGGGAGCGGCTGACGGCCCACGCCCGCAGCGCGGAGCTGCGGCTGGAGCAGGACTAGTACTTCTTCAACTTGATATTACTGTATGTGGCCAAAGGTATCTCCGATGCGAGGGCCCTGGCACCGGCACCGCAGGGCAAGCGCAACCGGCAACCGCCCCCCCTGCGAGTCGCCGGAAAGGTGGTTTATACTGCCGCTACCCGAACATTGAACACTACTGAGTCCAGCCCCCTATGCCAGACAAGGTTGCTGTAACACACAGCGACACCGGCCCTGCCTGCGCCAAGCTCGAATTGCGCGGCGTCACCAGGGTATTCGACGGATTCAGGGCCGTTGACAGGGTCAGCCTGAGTATCCAGCAGGGTGAAATCTTTGCCCTGCTGGGCGCCTCCGGCAGCGGCAAGTCCACCCTGCTGCGCCTGCTCGCCGGTTTTGAGACACCCAGCGAGGGCGAGATCTATCTCGACGGCGCACTGCTCAACCGGGTTCCTGCCAACCAGCGCCCGATCAATATGATGTTCCAGTCCTACGCACTGTTCCCGCACATGAGCGTGGAGCAGAACATCGCCTTTGGCCTGCGCTACGACCGGCTGGACAGGCCCGCCATCCGGCACAAGGTCGCTGAAGTGCTGGAACTGGTGCGTATGTCGGCCTACGCGAAACGCAAGCCGCACCAGCTATCGGGCGGCCAGCAGCAGCGTGTCGCACTGGCCCGCAGCCTGGCAAAGGCGCCCAGCCTGCTGCTGCTCGACGAACCCATGGGCGCGCTGGACAAGAAGCTGCGCTCGCAGATGCAGCTGGAAATTGTCGATATTATCACCTCGGTGGGTGTGACCTGCGTGATGGTGACCCACGATCAGGAGGAGGCCATGACCATGGCCTCCCGGATCGGCATCATGGACGCCGGGGCCATCCGCCAGGTGGGTGCGCCGCGGGAAATCTACGAGCAGCCCAGCTGCCGGATGACCGCGGAATTCATTGGTTCGGTCAATATCTTCGAAGGCACGCTCAGTGTCGACGAAGTGGACCATGCGGAAATTGCCTGCCCGGCGCTCGCGAAACCGCTGCGCGTTGGTCACGGGATCACCGGCCACCTGGGCATGGAGATCGCCCTCGCCCTGCGCCCGGAAAAAATCCGCATCTCGCGCCAGGTGCCGGACCAGGCGCACAATATCGCCCGCGGCAAAATCGTCGATATCGCCTACCTTGGCAGCCACTCGATCTTTCACGTCGCCCTGCCCGGCGGTAAGGTGGTCACCGCCTCGCAGGCCAACCGCGACCGCGCCTACCCCGGCGATGACCGCCCGGTCCGGGACGACGAGGTCTGGCTGGCCTGGGGCGAATTGAGCGGCGTGGTGCTCAGCGCGTGAAAACACCGGTCGTTCGCGCCACCGCCAGCCTGGGGAAACGCCTGGTGATAGCCGTGCCGTTTTGCTGGCTGCTGCTGTTTTTTCTCGTCCCTTTCCTGATCGTCATCAAGATCAGTTTCGCCGAGAGCCTGCTCGCGCAGCCGCCCTTCAGCAACCTTGCCAGCTTCGCCGACGACCTGCTGACCATCCGTCTGAACCTGTTCAACTACATTGATCTGTACGAGTACGATCTTTACCTCAAGGGCTATCTCAGCTCCCTGAAGATCGCCGCCGGCGCCACCGTGATTGCCCTGCTGATCGGCTACCCCGTCGCCTACGCCATTGCGCGGCTGCCCGGGCACTTGCGCAACCTCGCCCTGATGCTGGTGATCCTGCCCTCCTGGACCTCCTTCCTGATCCGTATCTACGCCTGGATTGGCCTGCTCAAGGACAATGGCCTGATCAACAACACCCTGCTGGCGCTGGGTGTCATCGATCAGCCGCTGGTCATGCTGCACACCCCCTTTGCCGTGTATGTGGGCATTGTCTACGCCTACCTGCCCTTTATGATCCTGCCCCTCTACAGCAACCTGGTGAAGCACGATCCGCGCCTGCTGGAGGCGGCGGCGGATCTCGGCGCCTCGCGGCCGGGGTCTTTTTTCAAAGTGACCTTGCCGCTGTCGGTGGGGGGCATCATCGCCGGCTGCATGCTGGTGTTCGTTCCCGCGGTTGGCGAGTTCGTGATTCCCGAACTGCTCGGCGGACCGGATACGCTGATGATCGGCAAACTGCTGTGGGCGGAGTTCTTCAACGCCCGCAACTGGCCCGGCGCCGCCGCGGTGGCGGTGGTGATGCTGCTGTTGCTGATCCTCCCCATCACCCTTTTCCAGCGCTACCAGGTGCGGGAACACGAGACGGCACAGCGTGACTGACACCCGTACCAGCTGGCCCGCGCGCCTGATACTGGGCGGTGCTTTCCTGTTCCTCTACGCGCCGATCATCGTGCTAATGGTCTACTCCTTCAACGAGTCGCGTCTGGTCACCGTGTGGTCCGGTTTTTCGACCAAATGGTATGGCGAACTGTTGCGAAACGAGCAGTTGCTCGGCGCGGCGTGGATGAGTGTGCGCATCGCCTTTATCAGCGCCACCTCGGCGCTGGTGTTTGGCACTTTGGCCTCGGTGGCGATCGTGCGCGGTGGCCGCTTCCGCGGCAAGACCCTGTTCACCGGCATGCTCACCGCACCACTGGTGATGCCCGAGGTGATTACCGGCCTGTCGCTGCTGCTGCTGTTCGTCACCCTGGGGCAATCGGTCGGCTGGCCGTCCGAGCGCGGGGTGGCAACGATCTGGGTCGCCCATACCACCTTCAATATGGCCTATGTCTCGGTGGTGGTGTCGGCCCGTCTGCGCGAGTTCGACAACAGCCTGGAGGAGGCCGCCATGGATCTGGGTGCGGGGCGGCTGGCGGTGTTTTTCCGCATCACCCTGCCGATCATCGCACCGGCGCTGCTCTCTGGCTGGCTGCTGGCCTTTACCCTGTCGCTGGACGACCTGGTGATTGCCAGTTTTGTCTC
>JBKDZQ010000088.1:0-3696 GCA_047971325.1 Parahaliea sp. | reverse complement strand
TAATGGCGCCGTCGGCCACCAGCCGACTTCCGATCGATAACAAGGACGCGACAGCCATGACGACTGCGACTACCACTGCGGGCAGCCCCGCCGACGACGGTTTCTTCGGCCACCCCAGGGGCCTTTCCACCCTGTTTTTCACCGAGATGTGGGAGCGCATGAGTTACTACGGCATGCGCGCCCTGCTGGTGCTGTTCATGACCGCCACCGTACAGCAGGAGGGGCTGGCCTTCACTGTGGCCACCGCCACCGCCATCTACGGCCTGTATACCGGCTCGGTGTACTTCCTCGGCGTGCCCGGTGGCTGGATTGCCGACCGCCTGCTGGGCGGCCAGCGCGCGGTGTTCTGGGGCGGCGTGGTTATCATGTGCGGCCATATCGTGCTGGCCATTCCCAACCACAGCAGTTTTTTCGTCGGCCTGATCCTGGTGGCCTCCGGTACCGGCCTGCTGAAACCGAACATCAGCGCACTGGTGGGCCAGCTCTACCGCGAGGACGACGTGCGCCGGGACGCAGGCTACGCCCTCTATTACATGGGCATCAACATCGGCTCGGTACTGGGCTACACCATTTGCGGCTACTTTGGCGAGAACGTGGGCTGGCACTGGGGCTTCGGCGCCGCCGCCGTGGGCATGGCCTTCGGCCTGGTCCAGTACCGTCTGACCATCGGCAACCTGGGCAACGCCAGCGCCGAACCCTGCAGCCCCCTGTCATCCGCCGGCAGCCGCAGGGCCTGGACGGTGATTGCACTGGCGCTGGTCGCGGTGGCAGTGGTGACCACGCTGGCACTGACGGAACAGCTCCGTATCGACGCAGTGTCCCTGGCCCGGTATGTGGCCAGCACCTTCAGCCTGATCTTCATTGTCTACTACGGCTATATCTATTTCATGGGCAAACTGAGCCGCCTCGAGAAGCGCCGGCTCTGGGCCCTGTTGCTGGTGTGCATCGCCTCCGCCTGTTTCTGGGCCGGTTTCGAGCAGGCCGGCTCCTCCCTCAACCTCTTTGGCCGGGACTACACCGACCGCCTGTTTGGCAGCTTCGAAATCCCCGCCTCCTGGTTCCAGAACGTCAACCCGATGTTCATCGTGATTCTCTCGCCCTTCTTCGCCGCCCTGTGGATCAACCTGGGCAAGCGCCTGATCTCCCCCGCCTACAGCATGAAGTGTGCGGTCGGCCTGATGATCATGGGCAGCGGTTTCATCGTGATGTTCTTCGCCGCCCAGGCCGCCGCTTCGGGCCTGAAGGTGGCCCCCTACTGGCTGGTGGCCACCTACTTCCTGCACACGGTGGGCGAACTCTGCCTGAGCCCGGTGGCACTCTCGGCAGTGAGCAAGCTCTCGCCCAAGCGTTTCGCCGGCCAGATGATGGGTATCTTCGTGCTCACCTACTCCATCGGCAACATCATCGCCGGCCTGCTGGCGGGCAACTTCGACCCGGACAACATCCAGGAACTGCCCAACCTCTACCTGCAGATCAGCCTGTTCAGCATCGGCATCGCCATCGTGGTCGCACTGGCCAGCTTCCGGGCCAAGATCTGGGAGGGCCAGGATATCCGCGACGAAGCCCTCAACCAGCCCCGCTGATCCCCACCACAGCACCCGCGGCGGCGGCTATGCTGTGGCCACGGGCCATTCACCGACACCTTTGGTGCCCAAAAGACCATGATTGCGAACCACCCTTTTGCCGGCGCGCTCCTGCTTCTGTGCGTCGGCGCCGCGTTGCAGGCCTGCGGCGAGCGGGCGCCCACCACCCCGGAAGCCTCGCCGCCGGTAGCAAAGGCACCCTCGGCGCAATTGCCGCGCGACATCGTTCCCACCCACTACCGCTTGCACCTGAACATCGACCCGCGCCAGGAACGCTTCAGCGGCAGCGCCAGCATCGAGGTCCGGCTGTCCACGGCACTGCCCCGGTTCTGGATGCACGGCAACGGCCTGGACATCACCGGCGCCAGCGCCACCCTCGACAACGGCAAAACGGTGGCCCTGGACTGGGAGCAGGTGCTGCCCAGCGGTACCGTCGAAGTGAGCGCCGCCGAAGCGCTGACCGGCAGCACGGCGCGCCTGGATTTCACCTACTCGGCGCCCTTCAATACCAGCCTGGAAGGACTCTACAAGGTCGACAGCGGCGGCGACAGCTACGCCTTCACCCAGTTCGAGGCCACCTCCGCCCGCCTGGCCTTTCCCGGCTTCGACGAGCCCGCCTTCAAGGTGCCCTTCGACATCCGGTTGACGGTGCCCACCGGGAACAGCGCCATTGCCAATACGCCGGCCCTGGGCAGCATCGACCACGGCGACGGCAGCAAGACCATCACCTACGCCACCACCAAGCCCCTGCCCACCTATCTCATCGCCTTCGCCGTGGGGCCCTTCGACGTGATGGAGTGGGAGGCGATTCCCGCCAGCCGCCTGCGCCACCAGCCCATTCCACTGCGCGGTATCACCACCCGCGGCAAGGGCGAGCAGATCCGCTACGCGCTGACGCACACCGCCGCCATTGTCGGCGAGATGGAGTCGTATTTCGACACCCCCTACCCCTACGCCAAACTGGACATCATCGCGGTGCCGGATTTCTCCGCCGGCGCCATGGAGAATGCCGGCGCCATCACCTATCGGGAGCAGCTGATCCTGCTGGACGATCAGGCCCCGGTGAGCCAGCAGCGCGCCTTCTTTACCACCCACGCCCACGAACTGGCCCACCACTGGTTCGGCAACCTGGTCACCCCGCTCTGGTGGGACGACATCTGGCTGAATGAGTCCTTCGCCACCTGGAGCGCGAACATCATTCTCGACCGCCTCTACCCCGAGCAGCACTACCGCGAATCGCTGCACAATCGCAGCAGCCAGGTGATGGTGAACGACAGCCTGGCCAGCGCCCGCCAGATCCGCGAACCCATCAGCCGCCACGAGGATATCGGTTCGGCCTTCAACGGCATCACCTACCAGAAAGGCGGCGGCGTGCTGTCGATGTTCGAAGCCTTCCTCGGGCGTAACCAGTTCCGCGACGGTATCCGCCACTACATGAAGATCCATGCCTTTGGCAACACCAGCGCCCATGACTTTATCGGCGCCATCGCCGAGGCCAATCCCCAGGTCAACAGCGCCGACCTGAAAGCGGCCTTTCGCGACTTTATCGAGCAGCCCGGCCTGCCCATCCTGCACACCGAGCTGGCCTGCGGTGCCGACGGGCCGCAACTGAAGGTGCGGCAGCAGCGCTACCTGCCCATTGGCTCAGCGGGCGCCGCCGACCAGACCTGGATCGTGCCCACCTGTGTCACGGCGCTGGCAGACGGTGCGCGCCAAAGCGCCGGAAACAGCCAGTGCTTCCTGCTCAAGGGCGCCAGCCAGAGCGTCGCCTTGCAGGGCGAACAGTGTCCGGCGGCCCTGCTGCCCAATACCGGCGGCAACAGCTACTACCGCTGGTCGCTGCCGCCCGCACAGTGGCAAAGCCTGCTGGCCCGCTTCGACAAACTGACCAGCTGTGAGCAGATCTCGGTGGCCGGCAGCCTCAGCGCGGCGCTCAACGATGGCAGCCTGCCGCTGCAGGACTACTTTGAAGCGGTGGGAGTGCTTACCCGCTCGGCGTCCTGGCGGGTGGCCATGGCACCCCGCGCGGACCTGAACAAGCTGAAGGACCATGTGCTGCAGGGCGAGGACCGCGCCGGTCTCGAGGCACACCTGCGCCAGTGGTACGGCCCGA
>JBKDZQ010000087.1:0-2212 GCA_047971325.1 Parahaliea sp. | reverse complement strand
AGGGCGCTGTCCATGCTGGTGAGGGACACCAGCTCCCCGGCTTCGAGGCCGGCGGAGATGTAGATCAGGTCGCCGCCGGTGCGCAGCACGGTGACCTCCCGATCCCGCAGGCGCTGTTCGGCGTCCACCACCCACAGCTGGTTGCCGGTGCGCAATACATGGCGCGGCAGCGCCACCAGGTCCGGCAGGGCGCGGCCGGTAATACCGGCGTAGACAAAGGTGCCGATGCGCAGTGGAGGCCGGTCGGTGTGGCGGATGGCGTAGGGATCGTCGATGCGGGCCACGGTATACAACACGCGGGAGCTTTCATTGAACACGCCCTCGCTGCGCTGCAGCACTGCGGGCCAGCGGGTCACTTTACCGCCAACCTCGGTGTAGAGGTCGATAGCGGGGGCGCTCGTGTAGCCGTCCAGGCCCGGCAGTTCCAGGTAGTCCAGCTTGCCCTGGGGAATCGGCAGGCGCACCTCGGCGTAGTCCACCGAGAACACTTCCGCCAGCGGATTGCCGGGGCTCACATACTGGCCGAGTTCCACCGACTTGGCGCTGATCAGCGCATCGTAGGGCGCGCGCACCGTGGTGCGATCAAGATTATCCTCGGCGGTGCCGAGGTCGGCCCGCGCCGCCAGCAACTCGGCCTTGGCCTGTTCCAGCTGCGGCTTGCGCAGGTAGAGGTCGCGGGCGTCGTCACCGCGCTGGCTGCCGGCGGGCAGTTTCTTCCATTCCCGCAACGCGACATCGGCGCGGCCCTTTTCCTGGGCCAGGGCACTCTCGGCGGAGGCGACGGCGGATTGGGCCCGGAGCAGGGCGGTCTGGTAGTCGCGGGGATCGATGCGCAGCAGCATCCCGCCCTCGGGTATGAAGCCGCCGACATTGAAGGCCGGGGAAACTTCCGTAATGCGTCCCGCCACCTCGGCCATCAGGCCGGTCTGGCGCAGTGGCGTCACGGTGCCCTGGGCCTCTACGGGAATGCGGATAGTCTCGGGTTCGGCCACCGCCACATCGACCGTCACCGGCACATATTCCGGTTCGGAGATTGTCGTGGCGGGGCGGTTCAGGTAGAGCAGCGTGGTGACCGAGCAGGCGCCCGCCAGTATGAGCAGGGAGAGAGCTAGTTGTTTCCGGGTCCGGGCCACAAAGAATACCGCTCTAGACCGCGGCAACAGTGGCCTCGCACTCGCCCCGGTGTGTGTATTATCAAAGTGCCGCAGTTATACCACACTGCGGCGCAGCAGGCTGTGAAAAAAGTTGTGATCCCAGAAGAAAAGCACGGTTTCTTGCTGTGCCTGACAGCGTCGCCAGAGCAGCGCCCGCTATCACGCAGCGCGCGAAGCAGGGGCGGTGGGCGGTGCCATGTGCAGGTCCATCTGCGGGTAGGGAATACTGATTCCCTCAGCGTCAAAACGGCTTTTCACGGCCTCGTTGGTGTCCCACAGCACCGCCCAGTAGTCGGCGGACTTCACCCAGGGGCGCACCACGAAATTCAGGGAGGAGTCGGCCAGTGCGCCCAGGGCCACCACTGGTTCGGGATCCTTCAGTACCCGCGGATCGTCCGCCAGAATACCTTCCAGAATGGATCTGGCCTTGCGGATGTCGTCGTCGTAGGAAATGCCGAACACCATGTCCACCCGGCGGGTGGGCCGCGCCGAGTAGTTGGTGATATTGTTGCTCAGAATCGCGCCGTTGGGGACGATGATTTCCTTGTTGTCGGGGGTCACCAGCGTGGTGGTGAAAATACCGATGCCCTCGATAATGCCAGCGGCACCACCGGCTTCCACGAAGTCGCCCTTGCTGAAGGGGCGGAACACAATCAGCATGACTCCGGCGGCGAAGTTGGACAGGGAACCCTGCAGGGCGAGGCCGATGGCGAGGCCGGCGGCGCCAAGCAGGGCGATCAGCGAGGTGGTATCCACGCCGAGCTGGCTGAGGGCGGCGATCACCACGAACAGCAGCAGCACCCAGCGAATGATGGAAGACACGAATCGCGTCAGCACCTCATCGGTGCCGCGTTTGGACATGATCTTCTCCAGGGCGCGCATGATCATGCCAACGATAAAGCGGCCGACGATAAAGATCAGCAGTGCAAAGGTGATCTTGATGCCCCAGGGAATCACATAGGTTTCCAGCAGATTCTGGATGTCGATGTTTTGCAGGTAGTCCATGTCTTGCTCCAGGCGGGTAAGTCAGGGGCGGGGAATATAGCCAAATTGTCGCG
>JBKDZQ010000086.1:0-4741 GCA_047971325.1 Parahaliea sp. | reverse complement strand
GCGCGCTGGAACAGCATGTCCCGGTCCAGTTCCTGCTGCACCATACCCGCCATCTGCTCGGTGGGAGGCAACTGCCCGGCTGCCATCAGCCACTGCTGGCGCAGGCTGTCCATCCTGGCTTCGCTCAGCGGTCCCACCACCGGTTTTGGCTCGGGAAAAGCCCAGCGTTGCAGCTCGAACAAGGCAAAGCCGAGCACAATAAAGTGAATCCACGGCCGGTTCAGCCGCGACAGCAAAAACATCGTTACGCTCCCGTGATTATTGGCGACTAGTCATCGTAGGCAGGTGTGGTTTTCTGCGCCTGGGCGGTGATGCCGGCATTGAGGTCAGCATCGCTGAGCATGCCCGCATTCCAGGTGGCAATGTAGTTCAGGCCGTCGGTCACCGGGTGGTCGCGGGTGTACAGCAACATTTCCTTGCTGCCGCGCACCGCCAGCGGTGACTTGCCGGCAATCTGGCGAGCGATCTCGCGCACGCCAGCATCAAGCGCGTCGCGGTCGGCGAATACGCGATTGATAAAACCCAGCCGGCAGGCTTCCTCGGCGTCCATGTCGCGGCCAGTATAGGCCAGTTCGCGCACCACGCCCTGGGGAATCAGGTGCGGCAGGCGCTGCAGGGTGCCCACGTCGGCGGTCATGCCGATATCGATTTCACGAATGGAGAAACGCGCGTCGGCCGAGGCATAGCGCATGTCGCAGCAGCAGGTCAGGTCCATACCACCGCCAATGCAGGCGTTGTGGATTGCCGCCAGCACTGGCTTGCAGCATTTTTCCAGGGCGCTCAGATTGTCCTGCATGCCCAGGATGGTGCGCCGCAGTTTCTCCGCCCGCCGGGCCGGCTCCGGATGATGCTCCAGCACCGCGCCGAACATGCCAAGGTCGATACCGGAACAGAAGTGGCGGCCGTTCCCGGCCAGAATCACCACGCGCACACCGGGTTCCGCATCCAGCCATTCGAAGCAGGACTGCAATTCCCGCCACATGGGTGCGTTCATGGCGTTGGCGCGCTCGGGCCGGTTCAGGCTGACTCTGGCGATGCTGTCGTCTATCGCCAGGGTCAGGGTTTCAAAGCTGGGGGGCATTGCAATGCCTCCTGGTAAAGGTTGTGAACAAACCGGGGCTGCCTACCACTGGCTCAGGAAGTCGTCCGGGTCCAGCTCCGGCAGGGGTTTGGCGGCTCCGGAGCGCGTGCCCAGGTACAAAAAGCCGATGATTTCCTCGGCCTCGGCCAGTCCCAGCGCCGCCATCACGGCGGGATCGAAGGCCGCCTCGCCAGTGCGCCAGATGCCGGCATAGCCCTGGGCCTGGGCCGCCAGCAGGATGGCCTGGGCGGCACAACCGGCGGACAGGCGCTGTTCCAGCGCCGGCACCTTCGGGTGTTGGCAGAGGCGCGCCACCACCACCAGCACCAGCGGTGCCCGCAGGGGCGCGTTGCGAGCCTTGTCGCGGGCGGCGGTATCGGCCTGGGGTTCGCGTGCCAGCAGGCAGCGTTCCAGCTCGGCACCAAAGGCGGCGCGGCGCTCACCGGCAATGGTGATAAAACGCCAGGGCCGCAGCCAGGCATGGTCCGGTGCGCGCAACGCGGCAGCGATCATTTCCCGCAGCGCCCCGGGTCCGGGCGCCGGGTTTTCCAGGCGCGCAGAGGAGTTACGCTGTTTGAGCAGGTCCAGCAGTTCAGACATGGGGTGTTCTGTCGGTGAGCAAAACGTGCATGATAACAGCAAAGGGCGGTGGCGGCGCAGTATTCATGGCCGCGGGGCAAGCAGCACCTTGACCGAGCTGCACGCTGCAGTCGGGTTGCGCACAGTTGCGGTGGTGCGGTGAAACTCTGGCATTTTCAGTCGATAACCTGGCGTGTTGAGGCAAATGGCCTGTCCAGGGTTTGTGTAACGTAGAGCCCGCACCAATGTCCACCCAATGTCGGGAATAGCCGGCATAAAACCCGGTGACAGGCCTCCCTGCGAGTCTGTAAGTAACACTTGACAGTGTGTTTTTTACCACGGGACAGAGTGTAGCCAACGTGGCAGAATCCATCGAGTCTGCCGTTCGCGGCAAAGCCACACGATAGTAATAACTGGCAGTATTCCAGAGGGACCCAGCATGAAGCCAATCATCGATATTTTCCTTCCTTCTTTCTCACGCCACCCCCTGTCCTGGGCGCTGTCCAGCCTTGGCCGCCGCGCTGGATGCGCACTGATCGGCAGTGCGGTGACACTGGGCAGTGTAGCAGCACAGGCCCAGGAACCGCGACGCACTGCGGCCTCGGCCATGCTCGAGGAGGTCGTGGTCACCGCCCGCAAGCGCTCGGAACTGTCGCAGGACGTGCCCATGGCGATCTCCGCCTTTGGCTCCGACCAGTTGGAGGCGCTGAAGGTCCGCGACCTCACCAACCTGTCGGTGGGCATGCCCAACGTGGCGCTGGATGACCTCGGGACCTCCCGCGGCACCGCCAACTTTTCCATTCGTGGACTGGGCATCAACAGTTCCATTCCCTCCATCGATCCCACCGTGGGGGTGTTCGTGAACGGCGTCTATCTCGGCGTCAACAACGGCATCATCTTTGATGTATTCGACCTGCAAAGCGTGGAGGTACTGCGCGGACCCCAGGGCATCCTGTTCGGCCGCAACGTGACCGGCGGTGCGGTACTGATGAACACCAAGCGTCCCGGTGATGAATTCGAACTCACCCTGCGCGCGGCCGTGGATGGCGGCGGCGACGGCGGCATCAACCGCTACCTGATGGGCGCCGTCGGCGGTCCCGTCAGCGACAGCCTGAGCCTGCGCCTGACCGGGTACTGGAACGACGACGAAGGCTATTTCGAAAACGATTTCAACGGCGACGAGGTCGGCGCCATCGAACAGAAAATGCTGCGCGGCAGTCTGTTGTGGTCACCCAGCGACCGGGTCGAACTGATCCTGCGCTATGAATACAGCGATATTGACGGTGACGGTCCGGTGGCCCAGTCCCACCCCAACGGCATGGGCGTTCCCGGCACACCCGTCAATGTCGACCACGACGACGTGTTCGATGTGAACTACAATGGGGTGGGCGAGGGCTTGGTCGAAACCGATTTTGTCACCGCGGAAATGAATATCGATGTGGACTTTGGCGAAGGCACCATCACCGCCATCTACGGCTGGCGCGACATGGAAGCCACCACCGCAGCGGATATCGACGCCCAGCCGCGCTCCTTGTTCCACTCGATCGCCGACCTGGACTCGGAGCAAAACAGCTTCGAATTGCGCTACAACGGCCAGTTCGGGCCCGCCAATGTCACCACCGGGGTGTACTGGTTCGATCACGACCTGATCTACAATGAGCACCGGGATCTGCTCGGTTACCTGACCAGCGTCTCCACCAATGGCCTGCTGTCACAGGACACGGCTTTCATCTCCCAGGACGGTGGCGGCTTCTACAATGTGAAAACCCTCGGCGTGTTCACCGCCGTCGACTACGACCTCAGCGACCGGCTGGTGCTGACCGCGGGCATCCGCTGGTCCTCGGAGGAAAAGTCCGCCGACATCGCCTCGCTCAATATCAATACCAACCTCCTGGACATCCCGCAAACCGTGGCCACCGGCGCGCCGGTCTACCTCAACCCGCGAACCGGCACCGACACCCGCTGCAACTTCGTCAACGGCCCCGCCTGCCCGGCGGACTTCCGGGACGACAAAACCTGGATCACCTGGGCGCCAAAGATCGGCCTGACCTACAGCCTGGATGACAACGCCCAGATCTACACCCACTGGAGCCGCGCCTTCCGCTCCGGCGGCTACAACCTGCGCAACACCGACCCGACCGTGGCGCCCGGCCCCTTCGACGACGAGCAGGTGGACAACTACGAGATCGGCTACAAGTCGACCCACAGCTGGGGCCGCCTGAACGCCGCCCTGTTCTACACCGATATCGGCGACATGCAGCGGGAGGTCAACCGTTCCTCGGAAACCGCCGCGGTGGTGCAGATCATCGACAACACCGCTGATGCCAGCATCTACGGCCTCGAAGTAGACGCCACGCTTTCGCTCAGCGACAGCCTGGTGCTGACCGCGGGCCTTGGCTATATCGATGCCAGCTATGACAAGGTGCTGTTCGACCTCAACAGCGACGGTGTCCTCGACGGCAAGGACGAGGACCTGGACCTGCCGCGGGCCCCGGAGTGGACCTACAGCCTGGCCCTGAACTACGACCTGAGCCTCGGCAGCTGGGGCTACGCGGCAGCGCGGGTCAGCTACGCCTACCGGGACGAGGCGGCCTATACCGACAGCAACCTGGGCTACTTTCTGGATCAGAGCATCGTCGATTTCGGGCTCGACTTCCACAGCAACAGCGGCCAGTGGATATTCTCCCTGTACGGCCGCAACCTGCTGGACGAGATGCGCCACGGCGGCGAAACCCAGTTGCCCGCTGTGCTGCAACCGGGCGGAATACCGCTCGGCGGTACCTTCTCGCCGCCCTCCAAGGGTCGCCTCTACGGGCTGGAAGTCACCTACAACCTGTAGGCACCTGCGCCCGCACGCCACAACGCAGAAGGGCGGCCCCCGGCCGCCCTTCTGCGCTCAGTCACCAGCCATCGCGCCTCAGCCGTCCTCCAGACGACCAAAGGGTGAGGTCGAATCCAGCGACACCCGGTGCGGCCCCACCTGCAACTCTTTCGCGCCAAATACCACATCCTCATCCCCCAGCACGCCGTGGTCGAAGCGGTAGATGGGAGCGGTATCGCCCTTGATCGTGGCCTCGTCAT
>JBKDZQ010000085.1:0-8566 GCA_047971325.1 Parahaliea sp. | reverse complement strand
GACAACCCCCATGTCAGCCAGTTCCGGCTGGCTGCCCACATGGGGCTGGCGGTGCTGATCTATGCCTACATGCTGTGGCTGGTGTTCGACCTGCGCTTTGGCAGGCCGCTGCGGGAAGGCGCGCTGGGGCCGCTGGCGCGCTGGTCACTGCTGTTGCTGCTGCTGGTCTACCTGATGATTCTCTCCGGCGCCCTGGTGGCTGGCACCAAGGCCGGTTTTGCCTACAGCACCTGGCCGCTGATGGGCACCAGTTTCGTGCCGCCCGGACTGTACAGCGGCGACCCGGCCTGGCTGGATACCTTCGAGGACATTACCACGGTCCAGTTCAATCACCGCATGTTCGCCTATGTCCTGGCGCTGGTGATTCCCGCCTTCGCGGCGCTCGCCTGGCGCCGGGTACCGTTGCCGCGGGTGCGGCTGGCCGCAGTGCTGACAGTGCTGGCGCTGGCCCTACAGGTGGTGCTGGGCATCAGTACGCTGCTGCTGCATGTGCCGGTACCACTGGCGGCGGCGCACCAGGGCGGCGCGGTGCTGCTGTTGTCGGCGGCGCTGTTTCTGGCCCACAGCCTGCGCCGGCAGGCTATGATAGTCGATATTCGCGGTAGTGAAGATCCGTACAGGATAGGGAGCAAGCGATGAAAGCGCTGGTGAAGAAAGAAGCGGCACCGGGCTTGTGGCTGGAAGAGGTGCCGCAGCCGCAGCTGGGCATCAATGACGTGCTGATCAAAGTCAAGCGCACCGCCATCTGCGGCACCGACATGCACATCTACAACTGGGATGCCTGGGCCCGAAAGACCATCCCGGTGCCCATGGTGGTGGGTCACGAGTTCGTCGGCGAGGTGGTGGAGGTGGGCTCCAACGTCATCGACTTCCGCCCCGGGCAGGTCGTGTCCGGCGAGGGTCACGTGGTCTGCGGGCGCTGTCGCAACTGCATGGCCGGCCGCCGCCATCTCTGCGCGCGCACCTCCGGCATCGGGGTCGATCGCCCCGGGGCCTTCGCCGAGTACCTGAGCCTGCCCATGTCCAATGTCTGGGAGCACAGCCCCGGCATCGACCTGGATGTGGCGGCCCTGTTCGACCCCTTCGGCAACGCCACCCACACCGCCCTGCAGTTCGACCTGCTGGGGGAGGACGTGCTGATTACTGGCGCCGGCCCCATCGGTGCCATGGCGGCGGCGGTGTGCCGGCACGCCGGCGCCCGCCATATTGTGGTGACCGACGTGATCGACGCCCGCCTGGAGCGCGCCCGCCTGCTGGGCGCCACCCGCACCGTCAATGTCGGGCGGGAGTCGCTGGCCGATGTGCAGAAAGAGCTGGGCATGGAGGAGGGATTCGACGTTGGCCTGGAGATGTCCGGCAACAGCCGGGCCTTCAATGACCTGCTGGCCAACATGTGCCACGGGGGCAAGGTGGCCATTCTTGGCATCCCCGGCGAGAATACCGCCATCGACTGGAATACCGTCATCTTCAACATGTTGACCCTGAAGGGGATCTACGGTCGGGAGATGTACGAAACCTGGTACAAGATGTCGGTGATGATCGACTCCGGGCTGGATATCTCGCCGGTCATCACCCACCGCATGGGCTACCAGGATTTCCTGCAGGGCTTCGAGGTGATGAAGGCCGGTGAGGCCAGCAAGGTGATTCTGAACTGGGAGCAGTAGACAACTGACAGGAAACCACTATGTACGGCGACTTTCAGCAGCATCTGGCCACCGAGCTGACCGGTATCCGCGAGGCCGGACTGTACAAGTCCGAGCGCGCCATCACCACCGCCCAGGGCGTGCGGGTGGGGGTCAAAGATGGCAGCCGGGTACTCAACCTCTGCGCCAACAACTACCTGGGGCTGGCCCAGCATCCCGAGGTCAATGCGGCGGCGGGGCAGGGTCTGGCCGAGTGGGGCTATGGCATGGCCTCGGTGCGCTTCATCTGCGGCACCCAGACCCTGCACCAGCAACTGGAGGCGCGCATCAGCGCCTTTCTGGACACCGCGGACACCATTCTCTACCCCTCCTGCTTCGACGCCAACGGCGGCCTGTTCGAGACCCTGCTCGGCCCGCAGGATGCGGTGATCTCCGACGAACTCAACCACGCCAGCATCATCGACGGGGTGCGCCTGTGTCGCGCCCGGCGCTATCGCTATCGCAACAACGACATGGCCGATCTGGAAACCCAGTTGCGGGCTGCCGACCAGGCCGGCGCGCGCTTCAAGCTGATCACCACCGACGGCGTGTTTTCCATGGACGGCTATATCGCCCGCCTGGACGATATCTGCGATCTGGCGGAGCGCTACCGGGCGCTGGTGCATTTCGACGACTGCCACGCCACCGGCTTTGTCGGCGCCAGCGGGCGCGGCACCCATCAGTTGCGCGGTTGCATGGACCGGGTGGACATCATCACCGGCACCCTGGGCAAAGCCCTGGGCGGCGCCAGTGGCGGCTACACGGCCGGACGCGCCGAGATTATCGAGCTGCTGCGCCAGCGCTCGCGCCCCTACCTGTTCTCCAACACGGTGGCGCCGCCAGTGGTGGCGGGGGCCATTCGCGCCCTGGAGCTGGTGGATGAAGAGCCTGCCCTGCGCGAGCGACTGGTGCGCAACACGGCGCAGTTTCGCCAGGGCCTGGAGCGCCTCGACTTCGACCTGTTGCCGGGCGAGCACCCCATCGTTCCGGTGATGCTGCACGACGCCGCCCTGGCCGCGCGCTTTGCCGAGGCCATGCTGGCGCAGGGGGTCTATGTAATAGCCTTTTCCTACCCGGTGGTGCCCAAGGGCAAAGCCCGCATTCGCACCCAGATGTCGGCAGCGCTCGATGGCGACGATATCGAATTTGCCCTGGCCGCCTTCGGGCGCGCTCGCAAGGTGGTCGGCCTGGACTGAGTTCGGGAATATTCGCCTATTACTCCGACTTCTTGTGGCGCTTGCCCTGAACATTGCCGTAAGCTGGTTAAAACCATTATAGGCACGGTTTCTGTTTCTCACTTCGAAGTGGGCTGGCAGATGGCAATAGGGGACGTCAAACCTTGGGTTCAGTGGTAGAAAACGACACCTTGCTACAGTGTCTGCTGGCATTGGGTCGCTTTCACGGCAATGCTTCTACCCCCGAGGCGCTGTCGGGCGGGCTGCCGCTGGTGGACGGAGTGCTCACCCCCGGCCTGTTCGAGCGGGCCGCCAGCCGGGTGGGCCTGGTCAGTCGCATCGTCAGGCGCCGGATCGACGAACTGGAAACCGAATTGCTGCCCGCGGTGGTGCTGCTGCACGGCGATCGCGCCTGCCTGCTGCTGGAATGGGATAGCGCTCGCGAGGTGGCGCGGGTTATCTACCCCGAGCTCAACGAGGCGGTGGTGGAGCTTGCCTGCGACAAGCTGCGGCAGCAAGAAAGCGGGCAGATCATCGTGTGTCGTCCCCGTTTCCGCTTCGACCGGCGTACCCCGCGCACAGCACAGTCACGCCGCGGGCACTGGTTCTGGGGCGCCATGGCCACCAACGCCCCGATCTATCGCGATGTCCTGCTGGCGGCCTTTTTCATCAACGTTTTCGCCCTGGCCATTCCCTTCTTCACCATGAATGTCTACGACCGGGTGGTGCCCAACCACGCGGTTGAGACCCTGTGGATGCTGGCGGCGGGGGTGGTGGTGGTACTGCTGGCGGATATTGCCCTGCGCACTATGCGCGGCTATTTCATCGACCTTGCCAGCCGGCGGGTGGATATGCGGCTGTCGGCGCAGATCATGGAGCGGGTGCTGGGCGCACGGCTGGAAAGCAAGCCGGCCTCGGTCGGCTCCTACGCAGTGAACCTGCGTTCCTTCGAGACGGTGCGGGACTTCATTACCTCGGCCTCGGTAACCACCCTGATCGATGTGCCCTTCGCGCTGATTTTCCTGTGTGTGATCGCCTGGATTGCACCGCCGATGCTGTTGCCGATTGGCGGCGGCCTGCTGCTGGCGCTGGGCTATGCCCTGCTGACCCGGGGCAGGCTCAAGGCGCTGACGGAAACCACCTACCGGGCCGGTGCCCTGCGCAACGCCACCCTGATCGAAACTCTGGTGGGGATGGATACCATCAAGGCCATGGGGGCGGAGTCGCGCATGCAGCGCAAGTGGGAGGAAACCACCTCCTTTCTCGCCCACGTCGGCGTGCAGTTGCGGCTGCTGTCCAACTCCACCGTCAATGTGACCCTGTGGAGCCAGCAGATGGTCACGGTACTGATCATTGTTACCGGCGTCTACCTGATTGCCGCCGGTGAACTGAGCATGGGTGGGCTGATCGCCTGCACCATGCTGGGCTCCCGCGCGCTGGCGCCCTTTGGCCAGATGGCCGGGCTGATCGCCTCCTATCACAACGCACAGGTGGCGCTGAAGTCGCTGGATGAGGTGATGGCCCAGCCCCAGGAGCGGCCCGAAGGCGCCCAGTTCCTGTCGCGGGACGTATTCCAGGGTGATATCGAGTTCCGCCATGTGTCCTTTGCCTATCCGGGCAGCGAACTGGCGTCCCTGAGCGATGTGTCCTTCCGTATCCGTCCGGGAGAGCGGGTGGCGATTCTCGGGCGTGTGGGCTCCGGCAAGTCCACCCTGCAAAAGCTGGCGATGGGGCTCTACCAGCCGACCGACGGGGCCATTTTGGTGGACGGTGTCGACCTGCGCCAGCTCGATCCGGCGGAATTGCGTTCCCAGGTCGGCTATGTGCCCCAGGATGTGACCCTGTTCTACGGCAGCCTGCGCGATAACCTCACGCTCTCCCACGGCAATGTCAGCGACGCCGCCCTGGTGCGCGCGGCGGAGATTGCCAACCTCGGCGAATACATCAACCGCCACCCCCAGGGCTTTGACATGCTGGTGGGCGAGCGCGGGGAGTCGCTGTCCGGGGGGCAGCGCAAGTGCGTGGCACTGGCTCGCGCGGTGATTCACGATCCGCCAGTGCTGATGATGGACGAGCCGACCGGTTCCATGGATCACTCCACCGAGGTGGCGGTGAAATCCCAGCTGGAAGATTACCTCAAGGGACGCACCTGGCTGGTGGTGACCCACCGCAATTCCCTGCTGGAGATGGTGGATCGCATCCTGGTGATCGACAATGGCAAACTGGTGGCGGACGGCCCCCGCGATACGGTGATACTGGCCCTGCAACAGGGCAAGATAGGAGCTGCCAAGTGAACGCCAGGCTGCCGCAACACCTGGCGCCGGAGGAGAAGGGTGCCGCCGCGCAGGCAGCGCCGCGCCGCTCGATCGCGGACTGGCTGTTCGGTCGCTGGTTACAGGCGCCGGAGGATATTCCGCGCAACTGGCAGCAGGATGCCCATCGCGCCTATCTGGGACAGCAACCCCTGCGCGCGCGCGCCCTGCTGTATGGGGTGGCGCTGACGGTGGTGGCGCTGCTGGTGTGGTCGGCGCTGGCCATGGTGGACGAAGTGACCCGCGGTCAGGGCAAGGTTATTCCCTCGCGCAAGGTGCAGGTCATCCAGTCCCAGGATGGTGGGGTGGTCACCGAAATTCTGGTGCGGGAGGGGGACCGGGTGGAGCAGGGCCAGTTGCTGGTGCGCCTGGACCAGACCCGTTCCGAGTCCAGCCTGCGGGAAAACCAGGCTGAACTGCAGGCACTGCTGGTGCGCGCTGCGCGCCTGCGGGCCGCGGTCAACGGCAAGGCTTTTGAAGCACTGCCGCAATGGTGGGAGCAGGTACCGGAAATCGTCGCCGAGGAGATGGCGCTGTTCCAGTCCGGACAGCAGCAGCTGTCGCTGGACCAGGATATCGCCGGCGAGCAGTTGCGGCAGCGTCAGGAGGAACTGGCGGAAGTGCAGGCACGCTCCCGGCAACTGGGCCGATCGCTGGAGCTGGCGCTCCAGGAGCTGGGCGTGACCAAGCCCATGGTGCAATCGGGAGCGGTGTCCCAGGTGGAGATTCTGCGCCTGGAGCGGGAGGTCAACCGGCTCGGTGGTGAACACGAGCAGGCACAGGCACAGGTCAAGCGCCTGCGCTCCGCCATCAGCGAGGCCGAACGCAAGGTGAGCGAGGTCGGGGTGGAATTTGCCAATGAGGTGCGCGGCGAGCTGACTGAGACCCTGGCCCGCATCAACGGCCTGCGCGAAGCCAGCACCGGCCTGTCCGACCGGGTGCAGCAGACCGAGGTGCGCTCACCGGTACGTGGCACGGTGAAACAGCTGTATTTCAATACCATTGGCGGTGTGGTGCTGCCGGGCAAGGAAATTGTCGAGGTGGTGCCGGCGGACGATACCCTGTTGCTGGAAGTGCGCATCCGGCCCAAGGATATCGCCTTCCTGGTGCCCGGGCAGCAGGCGATGGTCAAGTTCACGGCCTACGATTTCGTGGTTTACGGCGGGCTGGACGGTGTGCTCGAGCACATTGGCGCCGACACCGTCACCGACGAGGAGGGCAATCCCTTCTACGTGGTGAATGTGCGCACCGGGCAGTCCAGTCTCGACAACGATCTTCCCATTATTCCGGGTATGACGGTGGAAGTGGATATTCTCACGGGCAAGAAAACCATTCTGGCGTATCTGATGAAGCCGGTGCTGCGGGCCCGGCAATACGCCCTGACGGAGCGCTGATGGACGTGCTGTTTGTAAGCCCCGACGGTCAGCTGCGCGCGCGCTGGCGCCAGGCTTTTGCCGATGCGCGGGCGGTGCCCCAGGTGACGGAAGCGCTGGCCCTGATGGATGGGCGCCCGCGCATATTGTGGCTGGATATTTCCGGTCAGGACCGGGTGGGCATCCTGGCGCGACTGTGCGAGGCAGTGGAGGGAGGTGTCCGGGTGATCACCATGAGTACCCGGCCAGACGAGGGCGAGGCCTATGAAATGCTCAGCCACGGCGCAGTCGGTTATTGCCATGCCGAGGCGGCGCCCGAGCAGTTGCGGGAAATCGCCCTGGTGGTGGAACACGGCGGCCTGTGGATGCCGCCGGAGCTGGTGCGCCGGCTGATGGGGCTTTCCCTGCGGGTGCTGCCACCGGCGTCGCCGGTCCGGCCAGGGCTGGACAACCTCACGTCCCGGGAGCTGATGGTGGCACAGCAGGTGGCGCGCGGTGCCAGCAATCAGGAGATTGCCCGGGCCCTGTTTATCAGTGAACGCACCGTCAAATCGCACCTGTCCTCCATTTTCGAAAAGCTGAAAGTGCGCGATCGCGTGCAACTGGCCCTGGTCATGAACAATATTCCCACTCTTGCGGCCGTGAACTGATTCTCAGTACTGCAACCGGGGTGTTTCCTTTGTGACCTGACTCGCAGGAAACGGCCTTTACACCGTTCTTTTGTACGATCCTCCTATATCATCGACACCATAATATCCACACTGACGAACAGGGTATGTCCACGCTGTACAGTACGGACAGAATTTTTAGGGGATGGCTTATGGCAAGAGAAATCATTGGCACCGTGGCGGCTGCGCAGGGTAAGGTTTTTGCCCGCAACGGCAACGGAAAGTTGCGTGAACTGAAAACCGGTGATGTCGTTTTTGAGGGAGAAACCCTTGTCAACGCCGCGGGTGCCCGGGTAGAAATCGACCTGTTCGACGGCAACCCCATTGTCATTGCGACGGCCCAGGAAATGACCCTGACCCGCGACCTGGTGGCCGAACTTGCCACGGGTCGGGATGAAAGCGCGGTGGAAGATGAGTCCATCGAGGCGGTGCTGGCCGCACTGGCGGGTGATGGTGATATCGGTGATGCGCTGCCAGCGCCTGCTGCCGGTGGCAATGCCGCTGCCAGCGAAAATGCCGGCCTTAGCTGGGTACGCCTGGCGCGCATCGTGGAGCAGACCGAAGAATTTGCCGGTATTGCGCGCTACGGCGACGAATTCAGCATCGAGTTTGACGAAGACGGTGTCGCGCTGATCCCGGTGGACGCGGTCGACGACGAGGCGGTCACACAGCCGGGTGAACCGGTGGTGATCGACGTAAGTGGCAACGATACCTTCATCGAAGGTGCCGTGATTACCGGCGTCAGCCAGCCGGCCAATGGCCAGGTGGCAATCAACGTCGACGGCACCGTCACCTACACACCCAACCCGGGCTTTCACGGCGAAGATACCTTCACCTATACCGCCACCAGCCCGGACGGCACCGGCCGCGACACCGCAACGGTCACTGTAACGGTTCCGGCGCCAACGCCCGTAGAACCACCGGAACCGGAACCCGAACCAGTGCCGGAACCGACCCTCAGTATCAACGATGTCACCGTGGTCGAGGGAGGTGCGGCAAGCCTCACCATCAGCCTGTCCGGCCCCAGTGACGAACCGGTGACGGTGCGGTTCGCCAGTGCCGACGACAGCGCCACGGTCAGCGGCGGCGACTACGATCCTGAAACCGGCACCATTACCTTTGCCCCCGGTACCACCGAAGTCACTGTCAGCTTTGTCACCAACGCCGACAATATCGAGGAAGCCACCGAGCAGTTCCTGGTCAATCTGAGCAATGCGACCAATGCCACCATCGCCGATCCCCAGGGCGTCGTGCGCATTGTCGATGGTACCGAGCCCCCGGCGTCCACCTCGCCCCCGACACCGACGGTCAACAATCCGCCGGATGCGGTGGACGACAGCTACAACACGGCGATCA
>JBKDZQ010000084.1:0-2740 GCA_047971325.1 Parahaliea sp. | reverse complement strand
TATCGCGCGCGGCGGACCTGCCAGCTCGATGGCTGGGTGCTCAGTGACACCGAGTGCCGGCTGATCGCCCTGCGTCATCTGCTGCTCCGGCAAACTCCCGGCCAGGAGCAGCCGGTGGCGGCGGAAACCCAGGTCGCCGGCCCCCGCGAGTACCCGGAGGCGGAGATTGCCGAGCTGAACAACTGGGGGCCCCGGTGGACCCTGGTCGGCCAGCCGTTCAATGTCCAGCTGGATGGTCACAATGGGCTGTGGTTCCAGATTGCGGGTGCGCCGGCCCACGCGAAAATCGCCATCGATGGCCAGCTGGCCAGGACCTCGGTCGGTGCCCGGGTCGTCACCTCCGGGCTGTTTGGCGAGCAGCAGACGCATATCCTGGCGACGCCGGGACGCTATCCCATCGCCCTGGTGGACCCGGTGCGCGCTGTGCAACAGCACATCGGCTATTTCGAGGTGAGGGACCCGGCGGCGGAAACAGCGCTCGAGGAGGCCTTTTGTGAAATCCGGGACTGGGGGCCGCAACGGACCCGGCTGGGTACGCTCGCCAATCCGCAGCCCGATGGTTCGCTGGGTATCTGGGTGCGCACCGACTGCCTGCCCGCCGATGCCCGACTGCAGGTGGGCGAGGACCTGGTGCCCTCCGGCGTGCGCCCGCCCGGCCTCACCGGCGCCATCCCACCGGCCCTGCTGGCCCAGCCCGGCAGGCGGCCACTGTCGATCTACAGCCCTCGCATGAACCAGCGTGTGGTGCTGGGGGACTTGCTGGTGGAGGATTAGAGGGCTAACGACCTCACACCTCCGGTTGGTCGCCTGTTTTTCGGCTTCCCGATTCGTTAGGATGGGCGCCGCCCGGGACTGCGGTTGGCGCCGGGCTGCAACGGACATTTCCAATCCTGGGACGTAACTATGCAATACCGCGCCGATATCGACGGCCTGCGCGCCGTCGCCGTGCTGTCCGTGGTGATTTTTCATCTGGGCCTTGCGCAGTTTGCCGGTGGCTATGTCGGCGTGGATGTGTTCTTTGTCATTTCCGGCTACCTGATCACCACCCTCATCACCGCGCGCCTTGCAAAAGGTGATTTCAGTCTGGCTGACTTCTACGGTCGTCGCATACGCCGGCTGTTCCCGGCGCTCAAGGCCACTGTTGCTCTCACCTTTGTGGCTGCCGCCTGCATCCTCTTTCCCCAGGACTTCCTGTCCTTTTCCCGTTCGGCGGTGGCCTCGCTGTTCAGCCTGTCCAATATCGTCTTCTATTCCGAGGCGGGCTACTGGGATACCGCCTCGGAGCTGAAACCACTGCTGCACACCTGGTCCCTCGGGGTCGAGGAACAGTTCTACCTGCTGTGGCCGGCGCTGTTGCTGCTGGTGCTGGGGCGCGGCAATGGCCAGCGCCTGTGGAAACTGGCGGCCTTGCTGACGGTGGTGGGCCTGGGTCTGTGTGTGTGGTGGAGCTGGCGTGATATTTCCGCCGCCTTCTACCTGCTGCCCTTCCGGGTGTTCGAGTTTGCCCTGGGTGCGCTGGTGATTCCGCTGTCGCGTTCGCCGGCCTACCGGCGCCTGGCGGCTGCGGCGGTGGTCAGGGATCTGCTCTTGCTGGCGGGGCTGGCGCTGATACTGTGGAGTGTGTTCCGCTTTGATGCCAGCACCGCGTTCCCCGGCTGGGCGGTAATCGTCCCGACCCTGGGGGGAGCACTGGTGCTGCTGGCCGGCAGTGTCGCCGGCCCCGGCCTCCTCGGCCGTGCGCTGCTCGCCAACCCCCTGTGTCGCTGGCTGGACAAGGTGTCCTATGCCATGTACCTGGTCCACTGGCCGGTGGTTGCGCTCTACCGCTACTACCGTACGGAGACCGTGCTGGACGGCGTTGATGCCCTGCTGCTGGCGGCGCTCACCCTGGTACTAACGGTGCTGCTGCACTATCTGGTGGAGCAGCGCTTCTACCAGCGGGCCGGCGAGCGTCAGGGGCGGCTGCCGCGCTTCGAGGTCTCCGCGCCGCGCATTCTGGCGGCATCGGTGCTGTTCGCCCTGGTGCCGCTGAGTGCCTGGCAGGGAGACGGCTGGTCCTGGCGGCAGCCCGATCTGCTGTTGAGTGCGTCAGCCATCACCCGGGGCATGGACGACCGCTATCAGTTGATTCGCCCCGCCTGCACGCCGGCGCGCTGGCAGCAGGGGGGATCCCAATGCCACCGGGAACGGCCACTGCAGGTGCTGGTGTTCGGCGATTCCCATGAACCCGATGCCTTCAACTTTCTTTATGCCGCCTACGGCGATGACCCGGCTGTCAATCTGATGCACTTTGGTTCCACCAACAACTGCCCGGATCTACGGGGTGCCGACGGTGCCTATCGCAGCAGCGATGCCGCCTGTAACCAGCGCTTTGCGGCGCTGTTCGAGGGAGACTTGCCAGCACAGCTCGATGTGCTGGTGTACGCTGGCGCGCGACCTTTCGCGCAGGGGCGGGAAGTCCATCTCCAGGTGCTGCGCGACCTCAAGGCCAGAAATCCCGGCCTGAAGATCCTTACCGTTGGCGGCTATATCGGTACCAGGCTGCCTTGCTGGATGCTGATGAACCGGGCGGCGAGCAGCAGGGCCTGTACGCGGCAGGACAATATCGGTTATTTCGAACGGCACCCGCAGTGGAGCCCCCTGTACCGCGACTTCATGGCGATCACTGACCTGTTTGTCGATCGCATCGACCTGCTCTGTGCACAACGCAAACTCGAAAACTGTATGACCCAGACGCCCA
>JBKDZQ010000083.1:0-2672 GCA_047971325.1 Parahaliea sp. | reverse complement strand
CAGCGGGGTATTCTGGCGCATGGATAAAAGCCGTGAGCATCCCGCGTTCGCGTGGATCATGCAAGTGGCGCCGCGCCTTTGCTCATCCTACTGTACAAAAAACGTTCATGCGTTTGCCCTGAAGCCCCTGGCAACATCGATTCAAAGCACACGGTATCACGCGATGAATGCCCGGCGACCTGCCCGCCTCGAAATGGTTGCTATCGTCGATCATGACCCAGCAACCGGCGAGGAAGCGCACCGGAATTTTCGGCGTGGAGTCGATGCCGCCGGTCACCGCCATCGTACTGTAAAAGTACCAGATAATAAAAAAACATTCAATTTTGTATTTTTATTATCTGGGTTTTAGGCCAGAATAGCCAAGCGGGCCGTTTCGGCGACATATAACAATGCCGGAATAACAGCCCTGTAAAGCAACAACCACCTCCGACCCTTCCTTCGATAAGGATGTATATCCATGCCCAGGTACAATAAACGTTTCCCCATCCATGCCCGCGCTCTGGTCATACCGGCCATTGCCGGTGCATGTTTTTCCGGCGCTGTTGCCGCCCAGCTGGAAGAAGTCATGGTCACCGCGCAGAAACGCCAGCAGAGCATGCAGGATGTTCCCATTGCCCTGTCGGCATTTTCGGAAAACACCATGAAGGACATGGGCATCGTCAATGCCCAGGATTTGCAGGTGGCCACCCCTGGCCTGGTATATACCTCCGTGGGCACCCTGGGTTCGCCCTACCTGCGCGGTGTCGGCACGCGGTTCTCCCTCAACGGCCTGGACAACAGCGTGGCCACCTACGTGGGCGACCGCTACGTGGCCCGCGGTGCCGGCAACCAGCTTGAATTCGGTATCGACGTGGAGCGGGTGGAAGTGCTCAAGGGCCCCCAGGGCATCCTCTACGGCCGCAACGCCACCGGCGGCGCCATCCGGGTGATCAAGAAGCCGGTGGCGGATGAACTGGAAGGCAGCCTGCGGGCCTCCGCCGGCAACTACGACCTGCGCGAATTTTCCGGCACGGTGAGCGTCCCCCTGACCGACACCCTCGGAGTGCGGCTGTCGGGACAACTGAGCAAGCGCGACGCCTGGCAGGACAACCTGGCCTACGGCGTCGACCCGAATGCAGTGGACAAGATCAACGACAAGGATGTGGCCAAGTTTTCATCCATCGTCCGCTGGGAGGCCAGCGACCAGACCACGGTAAACCTGCTGGTGGACTACTGGGAGCAGGACGATTATCAGGGGCACGACGGCAGCCTGCTGGGGCCGCCGGAACTCAACGTGGGTGTCGCGAGGGCCGGGGCCGTGTACAGTACCGGCCGCAAAAAAGCCGGCACCGATACCTACCAGCCCACCGACGGCGACGAGACTTCCTCGGAACTGCGCATCGAGCACGCCTTCGACGATTTCGATATCAGCTCGATCAGCACCTACGCCCGCTTCGACATGCGCTGGACCAGCGAGGGCGACGGCTCCTCGGCCCACATCACCACCCCGGCCATCGCCTACGACGAGTCGGAAACCTGGTCCCAGGAGATCCGCCTGACCTCCAACACCAGCGACTCGCTGGAGTGGACCACCGGCCTGTTCTACTACAAGGACACCCACACCACCGAGTTCAACTTTTTTGCCGACCCGATGTTTCCCCCGCTGATCAACGCCACCAGCGGCAACCAGACCACCGAAACCACCGCCGCCGCAATATTTGGCCACCTCGGCTGGGCATTCAATGAAACCTGGGCACTGAAAGTCGGCGCGCGCTACTCCTATGAAGAGCGCGAGGCCCTGCTGGTGGAAAGTGTGCGCCCTGGCATTACCACCCTGGGCGGTTCCGGCATGCCATTCAACGTGGATGAAAACTGGAATGAGATCACGCCACTGGTAACCCTGGAGTACCACATGCCCAACGCCCTGGCCTATCTCACCTATACCCGGGGCTTCAAGAGCGGTGGCTATAACTTCCCCGCCTCCAGTACGCCCGATGCGCTGGAACCGGAAATCCTCGACATGTATGAACTGGGCCTGAAGGGCGACTACCTGGACAGCACCCTGCGCATCAACGGCGCCCTGTTCTACTACGATTACTCCGACCTGCAGGTTACCCGGGCCTCGGATGGCGGCGTCACCACCACCGAAAACGCCGCCGACGCCACGGTACTGGGCCTGGATATGGACATCACCTATGTCCTGGGCAACTTCTCCCTGCACGCCGGCTTGAATATTCTGGACTCCGAGTACCAGAACTACGCCCCCGAGGTACGGGTATTTCGCGCCAATGTCGACGGCACCATGGGCACCGACAATCCGACGCCCGGCGGCGGCCGCCTCGCCGTGCCCCACGATGCCGACGGCGACAGCATGCTGCGCGCTCCAGACTACTCCTATTTCGTCACCGCCAGCTATGAGTTTGCGGTGGGTGATGCGCGCGCGCCGGTGTCGGTGAGCTATTCCTACAAGGACGACTTCAACTACGACTTCCCCATCGACCCCACGGCCAGCCGCTGGCTCACCCAGGAGGGCTACGGGCTGGTCAACGCGCGGGCGGGCTACATCTCGGCGGATGACAAGTGGGCTGTCTACCTCTGGGGGCGCAACCTTAGCGACAAGGAGTACCTGAACGAGGTGTCGCTCAATTCCAGCGGCCTGCGCGGCTTCTGGGCCATGCCGCGCACCTCTGGCG
>JBKDZQ010000082.1:0-2224 GCA_047971325.1 Parahaliea sp. | reverse complement strand
ACAGGAATCCAATGCGCGAAGCTATCCGCGCCGTATTCCCCTGGTGCTGCGCAAGGGCTATGGCATCTACGTGGAAGACGACGAAGGCCGGCGCTTCATCGATTGCCTGGCCGGTGCCGGGGCCCTGGTGCTGGGCCACAACCACCCGCAGGTGATCAGCGCCATGCGCGCGGTGCTGGACGAGGGCCTGCCCCTGCTGACCCTGGACCTCGCCACCCCGGTCAAGGACCGCTTCGTGCAGGATTTATTCGCACTGCTGCCGGAGGGCTTTCGAACCCGGGCGAAAATCCAGTTCTGCGGCCCCGGTGGCTCGGACGCCGTGGAAGCCGCCCTCAAACTGGTACGCACGGCCACCGGGCGCAGCACCATGCTGTCCTTCCAGGGGGCCTACCACGGCATGAGCCAGGGTGCCCTGAGCCTGATGGGTAACCTGGAGCCGAAGAATCCCCTGGCGGCCCTGCTGAACAACAACGTGCAGTTTCTGCCCTATCCCAACGACTACCGCTGCCCCTTCGGCCTGGGCGGAAAGGCGGGCGTCAAGGCCAACCTGCACTACCTGGAAAACCTCCTGAGCGACCCCGAAAGCGGCGTGCCCTTGCCGGCGGGTGTTATCGTGGAAGCCATCCAGGGGGAGGGCGGTGTCATCCCGGCGGACCTGGACTGGCTGCGCGGCTTGCGGCGCATCACCGAAGACGCCGGCGTGCCGCTGATTGTCGATGAAATACAAAGCGGTTTCGCCCGCAGCGGCAGCCTCTTCGCCTTTGAACAAGCGGGTATTGTTCCCGATGTGATCGTCCTGTCCAAGGCGGTGGGAGGCAGTCTGCCACTGGCGGTCATGCTCTATCGCGAGGAACTGGATCGCTGGCAGCCCGGCGCCCATGCCGGCACCTTCCGCGGCAATCAGCTGGCCATGGCTGCCGGCTCCGCGGTGATGAACTGCCTGGTGCGGGACAACCTCGCCAGCCACGCGGCGGCCATGGGCGAGCGCCTGATGCGGCATCTTCGCGAATTGCAGGCGCGCCATCCGCAACTGGGCGATGTGCGCGGGCGGGGCCTGATGGTGGGGGTGGAAATCGTCGACCCGCAAGGCAAGCTCGACGCCCAGGGCCATCCGCCCCCCTCCGGGCAGCTGGCCACCGAGATTCAGCGGGAGTGCCTGCTGCGCGGCCTGATTCTGGAACTGGGGGGCCGCTTCGGCAGCGTGGTGCGCTTCCTTCCGCCCCTGATCATCTCCAGCGACGAAATCGACACCGTGGCAGCCATCTTCGCCAAAGCCGTGGCGGCGGCGGTACCCCACTAATTTTCCCCGGCGCTGATTCGTTTATTCACAATCCAAAACAGGAGCTACAGCATGACATCGGTATTTGATCGCGACGACATTATCTTTCAGGTGGTTTTGAACCACGAAGAGCAGTACTCCATCTGGCCGGATTACAAGGAAATGCCCAAAGGCTGGCGCAAGGCCGGCAAGAGCGGCTACAAAAAAGAATGCCTGGAATATATCGAGGAGGTGTGGACCGACATGCGTCCGCTGAGCCTGCGCAAATGGATGGAAGAGCAGGAGCAACAGAAGGCCCAGGACGGTGCTGCGGAACAAACTGGGAAAAAAGGCGCGAAAAACAGCAATGCCCAAACGGTCCCCGAATCGGCCGCGGGATGAAGAACCCCGCAATCAACTTATTCTGCCTGCCCTATTCCGGTGCGAGCGCTGCCGTCTACTATCAGTGGCAGCGGAAATTGCCCCTCTGGTTGAAGGTCTGTCCTGTTGAACTGCCCGGCAGGGGCATGCGTATGAATGAGCCCCTGCAAACCGATATGGCGGAACTGGTGGGGCAGCTGGCGAAGATGCTCAGGGGGCGTCTCGATGCCCAGCCCTACGCGGTTTTTGGCCATAGTCTGGGCGGTATTCTGGCCTTCGAATTGGTGCGGCGCCTGGTGGCAATGAACGCCCCCGCACCCATTACCCTGATTGTTTCGGGCGCTTCGGCGCCGACGCAATTGCAGAGGTCCATTGGGGAGCTGGAGACCCTGGAAACAGATGATGACCTTTTTTCTCATCTTAAAAAACTGGGAGGCATGTCGGACGATGTCATCAATAACAAGGAACTAATTCTACTTTGTCACATTCGTAGCGGCGATAATCAAGTGGTCCCGGCATGTTGGCCACCCCGTTTTTCATGCTGTTTCTGCGGGCTTGCCGCCGCCTCTATCGCCGCCTGACGCT
>JBKDZQ010000081.1:0-4588 GCA_047971325.1 Parahaliea sp. | reverse complement strand
CACTTTGTCGATCTGGAGCACCTGGTCTCCTATGCGGTGTTGCCATCTGGAGACAGTCTTTCCCGGAGGCCCGCCGAAGACGAGATGCCCGTCTTTCTGCCGGAGGTTGCCGGCGCGCTGGCGCCCTCGATGAGCCAGCAACGCGTCCTGCGCCTGGTATAGGGGCCAGGTGTACTCAGGGGCACCCTGGAAGAGAGGCTCCGGGTGCCCCGCCCTTGACCACCCGCAAATCCACCAAAGTCAGGCAGCCGGCTCCCCGTCCGGGGTCTGCGGTTCGATAATCACCACCGCCCGCAGGCGGCTGCTGCCGTAGCGGCTCATCGCTGCGAAGTTGTCGCGGGCAATGGGCAGGTGCTGGCAGTCCAGCGGGTAGTGCGGGGTCTCGTGTTTTTTGCGTGGGCTGGTGTCGTTCAGATCCGGGTCGTGTACGTAAAGGCAGACATCGTCGAAGCCACTGAGGGTGACCCAGTGGGGCGCCTTCATACTGTCCATGCGATAGGTGGAAATCAGGATCAGGATATTGGCCCCGGCGCTGAAGCGGTCGGTGAGCTGTTGTTGGTCGATATCGCTGTAGTGCACGACAATCCGTGCCTGCTGGCACTGGTTGACAAACTGCTGGTGAGCCATGCGCATCACCCGCTTCTTGGTTTCGTCCCGCACCCCTTCCAGAAACAGCGGCCCGGCCTTGCTGACCCAGGCCTCGGCGCGAAAGCCCCTGCGCCGGGCCGCCAGCGCCAGCCCCAGGGGGTGGCAGCCGCCGTGCCCCGAGGTCATGAAGACCGTGGTGGCCTCCCGCCACAGCTCGATTTCCTCCTCCAGACTGGGCTGATAGCCCCCGGGCAGCCCGGCCATGGCCATCATCAGCGCCGCCGGGCCGCAGGTAAAGGAGGTGGTCTGGGCCAGCCAGGGCAGGTTGCGGCTGCCGCCAGAGGGGGAGTAGGGGCGGATCAGCTTCTCCATGCGCAGAGCGCTGGCGTGGTCCTCGTAATAGTCCTCGTACTGGCCGAAGCGGACATAGCCGAGCTTTTCGTACAGACGGATCGCCGGATCGTTGCCCTCGGCCACTTCCAGACGCAAATACAGGGCGCCCGCATCGCAGGCCGCCTGCTCCACTTCCCCCAGCAGAGCCTCGGCAATGCCCCGGCCGCGGGCCTCCGGGGCTACGGCCAGGGAGTAGAGCCGGGCCAGGCGGGTGCCCCTGCGCAGGGTGACCAGAGCGTAACCGAGCAGGCGCTCGCCCTCGACCGCGACACGAAACACGCAGTCCCGGTGGCGCAACCAGCGGCGAAAACTGCGGCGACTGATACGGTCACCCTGAAAACTGGCCTCCTCCAGTGTTAGCAGGGCGGGCAGGTCGCCGTCCCTGGGAGTGCGAAAAAGCATGTCAATCCTCGAAATTTCTCCGGGGGCAGACTACAGTGTTGCAGCAGGTCGGCGCCAGAGGGGCAGGGGTGGAAAAAATCCCCCGAGGAGGTGAAGATTCTGCCTGTGACCAGGCCCGGTGTGAACGAGCTAGTGTGAGTGCCGGAATTAGTGGTACATTGCCGCGCGCTCACAGGTGGCCCCTGAATGCGCCTGTCACCGCCAGGCGCTGCACCAGTGCGCGGCCTGCAGTAGCCGTTGTCAGCCGTTTGTGTTATTGGATTATCCGCACTGATGCCGGCCGGGTCCATCGCCCGTAGCAGTGTGACAACTTAACGAGTGAGGAATCCCAGTCAGTGTTGGCGTCTGCCGAACACGCGCTATTGGCCTTTGCCGGTATCGGTTCCCGCGATTTCATCGAGGTAGAGCAATATGGGAACTGATCCCAAGATCGCATGGGGCATTGCGGACAGCAGCGCCCTCTACGGCGTGGACGACTGGGGCGCCGGCTATTATTCCATCAATGAGCAGGGCGAAATCCAGGTGGTGGTGGAACAGGATGGCAAGCGCTCCGCCGTTTCTGTCCTCGACATAGTCAACGGCATGCGCGCCCGGCAGCTGGACATGCCGGCGGTGCTGCGTATCCGCAATGTGCTTGACGATCGCATCGCGACCCTCAATGAATCCTTCGCCCGGGCCATCGCCGAAGGCGGGTACCGCAATGTCTATCGTGGTGTGTTCCCCATCAAGGTCAACCAGCAGTGCCACGTGATCGAGGAGATCGCCGACTACGGTCGGCGCTACCACCATGGTTTCGAGGCCGGCAGCAAGGCCGAGCTGATCATCGCCCTCAGCCAGTTGCGCGATACCGAAAGCCTGGTGGTCTGCAACGGCTACAAGGACGCCGAGTTCATCGACCTGGGCCTGTACGCCAGGCAGATGGGCTATCCGGTGTTCTTTGTACTGGAGTCCCTGCACGAACTGCGGGTGATCATCGAGCGCAGCCGGCTTCTGGGCATCGCGCCCCTGATCGGGCTGCGCATGCGCAGCATGGTCAAGGTCGACGGCCACTGGAGCCAAGACAGCGGCGACCGCTCCATTTTTGGTCTGTCCACCACCGCCCTGCTGCAGGTGGTCGACGAGTTGCGCGCGGCCGACATGCTCGACTGCCTGCAGATGTTGCATTGCCACCTGGGTTCCCAGGTACCCAATATCCGCAATGTGCGCAGCGGCGTGCTGGAGGCCTGCCAGGTTTACGTCGGGCTGGTGGCAGAGGGTGCCCCCATGGGCTATCTCGACCTTGGTGGTGGCCTGGCCGTGGACTACGAGGGCGCCAGTGCCAACAGCACCCACAGTATGAACTACCAGCTCGACGAGTACTGCGTGAACATCGTGGAAACCGTGCGCGAGACCCTGGATCCGCTGGACATCGGCCACCCGGTGCTGGTCTCCGAATCCGGACGCGCCACGGTGGCCTACTCATCGCTGCTGGTGTTCAATGTGCTGGACATGCGCGATTGTCATCCTGGCCCGATTCCCGCCGTGGTGCCCGAGAACGGCTCGGAGTTTATCGCCCATCTGCTGAAGGTGCTGGAGAGGGTGGACGCCGACAGCTACCAGGAGTGCTACAACGATGCCTTGTTCTACCGCGATGAACTGCGGGAGCTGTTCTACCGCGGCCGGGTCAGTCTGCGCGACCGCGCGCTGGCGGAGGATATCTGCATGGCGGTACTGCAGCGCATCAAAGCCCTGCTGCCGCAACTGGAGCGGGTGCCGGCGGAGCTGGAGAGTCTGCCGGAGCAACTGGCCGACATCTACTACGGCAACTTCAGCCTGTTCCAGTCGCTGCCGGATATCTGGGCCATCGACCAGCTGTTTCCCATCATGCCGATTCATCGCCTGCGGGAAATGCCCGGGCGCGAGGGTATCCTGGCGGACCTGACCTGCGACTGCGACGGGCGTATCGACCGCTTCACCCTGCCCGGAGGCCAGCGCAGCACGCTACCGCTGCACGAGCTGCGGGAGGGCGAGGACTACTACAGTGGTGTAGTCCTGGTGGGGGCCTACCAGGAAACCCTGGGCGACCTGCACAATCTGTTTGGCGATACCAACGTGGTGAATGTGGCGGTGAATGGCGGGGGCAGTTTCGACTTTTCCCGCGAGCTAGAGGGCGACAGCATCGCCGACGTGCTCAGCTATGTGGAGTACGAACCCAAGCACATGCAGGAGCAATTCCGCCAGGTGGCGGAGGATGCCGTGCGCGGCGGGCGCATCAGCGTCGCCCAGCGCCAGCGGATACTGCAGGCCTTCCGCGACAGCCTGCAGGGCTATACCTATTTCGAGCATCATTGAGCCAGCCGACGCAAAGGGAGGAACACCATGTCAAAAGTGATCATTATCGGCGCCGGGGGTGTCGGCGGGGTGGTGACGCACAAGTGCGCGCAGCTGCCGGAGGTGTTCAGCGACATTCTGCTGGCCAGTCGCACCGAGTCCAAGTGCAAGGCCATTGCCGCCCAGCTGGACCGACCCATTCGCACTGCCGCGGTGGACGCCGACAACGTGGCGGAGCTGACCGCCCTGCGGAAAAAGGAGCGCCCGGAGCTGGTGATCAACGTGGCGCTGCCCTACCAGGATCTGTCCATCATGGACGCCTGCCTCAACGCCGGTGTGAACTACCTGGACACCGCCAACTACGAGCCACCCGATACCGCCAAATTTGAATACCACTGGCAGTGGGCCTATCAGGAGCGCTTTGAAAAGGCGGGCCTGACCGCACTGCTGGGCTCCGGTTTCGACCCGGGGGCCACCAACGTATTCACCGCCTACCTGGCCAAGCATTGCTTCGATGAGGTGGAGGAGCTGGACATCATCGACGTCAACGGCGGCGACCACGGCTATCCCTTCGCCACCAACTTCAACCCGGAAATCAATATCCGTGAAGTGACCGCCGAGTGCCGTCACTGGCAGAACGCCGCTTTCGTCACCACGCCGGCCATGTCCAAGATGGCCCGCTTCGAGTGCCCGGAGAACGTCGGCAGCTACAACATCTACCGCATGTACCACGAGGAACTGGAGTCGCTGGCCAAACACTTTCCCACGCTGCGGCGCGCCCAGTTCTGGATGAGCTTCGGCGACAGCTATCTCAAGCACCTGGAAGTG
Source organism: Parahaliea sp. (assembly GCA_047971325.1). GTDB lineage: Bacteria > Pseudomonadota > Gammaproteobacteria > Pseudomonadales > Halieaceae > Parahaliea. Next base: position 67 of record JBKDZQ010000081.1, on the reverse strand, counting down.
CTCGGCAACGTGGGCATGACCGGCATCGAGCCGGTGGAGTACAAGGGGGTGGAGATCGTGCCCATCC
>JBKDZQ010000080.1:0-3099 GCA_047971325.1 Parahaliea sp. | reverse complement strand
AGCGCCACCCCGTCACAGCCCCATGACCACAACCTCCCCCGCCAGCGCCCCACTCATCCTTTCGGCCGAGCAGCAACAGGCACTGCTGGAAGCCATTGCCGGCTGGGCCCGGGAGCTGGGTTTCCAGCAGGTGGGTATTGCCGACGTCGATCTCGGGGAGCACCGCAACTACCTGCAAAAATGGCTGGATGCCGGCTATCACGGCAGCATGGACTACATGGCCCGCCACGGCCGCAAGCGCAGCCGGCCGGAGCAGCTGGTGCCGGACACCTGCCGCGTGATCAGCCTGCGCATGGACTACCACAGCGCGGACACCCAGCCACTGGCGGTACTGAACGACCCGGAACTGGCCTATATTTCGCGCTACACCCTGGGGCGTGACTACCACAAGCTGGTGCGCAAGCGCCTGGCGCAACTGGCCCGGCGCATCGAGACCGGGGCCGGCGGCGGCCAGTTCCGCGCCTTCGTCGACAGCGCCCCGGTGCTGGAGCGCGCCATCGCCGAACACGCCGGACTGGGCTGGATCGGCAAGAACACCATGCTCATCAACGAAAGGGCCGGCTCCTGGTTTTTTCTCGGCGAGATCTACACCGACCTGCCGCTGCCGGCCAGTGCCCCGCGCACCCGCAAGCACTGCGGCAGTTGCAGCGCCTGTCTGGATCTGTGCCCGACTGGCGCCTTCGTCGGCCCCTTCCGGCTCGACGCCCGGCGCTGCATTTCCTACCTCACCATCGAGCACCCCGGCAGCATCGACCCGCAGCTGCGCCCGCTGATGGGCAACCGGGTGTTCGGCTGCGACGACTGCCAGCTGGTCTGCCCCTGGAACAAGTTCGCCCAACCCACCGGAGAGGGCGACTTCCGCCCCCGCCACCAGCTGGACGCCCCGGCGCTGGTGGAGCTGTTCCTGTGGGACGAGGCCACCTACCTGGCACGCACCGAGGGCTCCGCCCTGCGCCGCATCGGCCACGAACGCTGGCTGCGCAACCTGGCGGTAGCGCTGGGCAATGCCCCCACTGCGCCACACATCGTGGCGGCGCTGCGCCAGCGCCAGGAACATCCCTCGGCACTGGTGCGCGAACACGTGGCCTGGGCGCTGGCACGGCACCAGCCGGCGGATGCCTGAGGCCAGCGTGCAGGCTCAGGGTTTCAGGCGCAGAAAGTGCTCCCGGTAATAGCACAGCTCGTCGATGGATTCGCGGATATCCGCCAGCGCCAGGTGGGCGGCCTGCTTGTCGAAGCCGTCCCTCAGGTCCGGGCGCCAGCGCTGCATGAGGATCTTCAGGGTGCTGACGTCCAGGTTGCGGTAGTGGAAGTAGGCCTCCAGCACCGGCATGTGCCGGGCCAGGAAGCGCCGGTCCTGGCAGATAGTATTGCCACACATGGGCGAGGCCCCCGCCGGCACCCACTGCTGGAGAAACTCCAGTGTCCGGCGCGTCGCCTGGGCCTCGTCGATGCGGCTGGTCCGAACCCTGTCCACCAGCCCGGAACTGGTGTGATGGCTGGTATTCCACTCGTCCATGGCCGCCAGCCGCTCATCGCTCTGGTGCAGGGCCATCACCGGCCCCTCGGCCAGCACGTTCAGGTCGCTGTCGGTCACGATGGTGGCGATTTCGATGATCGCGTCGCGCTCGGGATCGAGCCCGGTCATCTCCAGGTCGATCCATATCAGGTTGGCGGGATTTTGCATACCGGGTTTCTCTTTACTGGTTGTCACCAGTGTAACAAACCGTCGCCTCAATTCTATTTGCGCCACCCCCGCTCGCTGCGAATAATGTACTGATGAGCAAACGCAAACTGACCCGGCGCCAGGCTTGGCGGGTCAACAGAATCCAGCAGGAGCGCGCCGAGCGGGCGGCCCGCCGCGACGCCAGGGCCGAGCAGGCCCTCGGCGCCGGCGCGCTGGGGCCGGAGCGGGAGGGGCTGGTAGTAGCCCACTTCGGCACCCAGGTGGAGGTGGCCTCGGAGAACGGCGACAGCCGGCGCTGCCACCTGCGGGCCAATCTTGGCAGCCTGGTCACCGGCGACCGCGTGGTGTGGTGCGAGGGCCAGAGCACCGGCGTGGTGGTGGCGCAACTGCCCCGCGCCAGCGAACTGTGCCGCCCCGACCCCCACGGGCAGCTGAAACCGGTGGCCGCCAATATCGACCGCATCTTTGTGGTCATCGCCCCCCAGCCGGAGCCCCACGCCAACCTGATCGACCGCTACCTGGTGGCGGCCGAGGCGGTGCGTATCGAAGCGGTGCTGGTGCTGAACAAGGTGGACCTGCTGGCGCGGGATAGCGTGCTGGCGGCCCAGGTCGAGGAACTGCTGGCGATCTACCCCGCCCTGGGCTACCGCCTGCTGCGGGTGTCCACCCGCGGCGACCATTTGCAGCCCCTGCTGGAGGCGCTGCGCGGGCGCACCAGCATCTTCGTCGGCCAGTCCGGGGTGGGCAAGTCGTCGCTGGTGAACACGCTGCTGCCGGGGGTGGATCTGCGGGTGGGGGAGCTGTCGGAGCTGACCCGCAAGGGCACCCACACCACCACCACAGCCCAGTTGTTCCAGCTGCTCGCCGGCGGCAGCCTGATCGACTCACCCGGCATCCGCGAGTTTGGCCTGTGGCATATGCAGCGCGAACAGGTGGAGGCGGGCTTTCGGGAGCTCCGCCCCCTGCTGGGCCACTGCCGTTTTCGCGACTGCCGCCATCAGCGGGAACCGGGCTGCGCCATCCTCGAGGCTTTCGAGGATGGCGCCATCAGCCCCGCGCGGCTAGACAGCTACCGGCGCATTATTGTCAGTCTGGAGGGCACTGCGTAACTCGATCAGAAGCAGCCAGCGCCTCGCCAAGCCGGGTCGGCATGCCCGCCCGGTAGCGCAAGTTCCACTCCACGGCGCCTGGGGGAACTGCGGATTTCTCGCGACCGGATGTTCCGATTCACTGGTCAGCGATGGATGGTGTGTATATCGCTAACAGACTTCGTCCAGATGAACGGCTTGCAATCGGCGTTGTGGGCGTCGATAAAGTCCTGGATTGCTGTCTCTAATGCCTCAGCAGAAGTAAAAACCCCACACCTGATTTGTTTCTCGGCAAGCAAGCCAAAGAATCTTTCCACCAGATTC
>JBKDZQ010000079.1:0-1784 GCA_047971325.1 Parahaliea sp. | reverse complement strand
CGCGGATACGCTGGAGAAACTGGAGGCCCTGCTGCCCTGGAATGTGGCGCTGGAGCGTGTTTCAAAAAATGGGGCGCAGTACTGAATAGGGCAAGTGGGTCGGTTTAGCGGCGCTTACGTTACGCTACATTAGCGGCGCTGGTGATCGCGGCGCCAGTCCCAGGGGGCCTGGGGGTTGGAACGTGCCCACAGGCCGCTGCCGCTGGAACGCGCCTCCTCCTGGGCACGTTCCAGTGCCCGTTCGTAGGGGGCGTGGTAGCGGTACCACCAGGCCTGGCCGGCGGCCACCATCGCCAGGTTGATGTTCTCGCCACTGGCGTACACCGTGCCCACCACGCGGCCGTAGTTGTCGCGATCGACCACCACCACCCCCACCTCGCGCTGGTAGATGAGGTCGTCGAGGGTATCCCGGGCCTGCTCGCCGCCGCTCTGGGCCAGTTCCGGGGCATCCACGGCGAACAGCCGCACCTTGTGCTGCTCGCCGCTGGCATCCAGTACCGACAGGGTGTCACCGTCCGCCACCCGTACCACCCGACCCTCGATATCGAAGCCCTGCACAGGCTCCCCATCGCGGCGTTCGCCCTGCTTTTCCAGGGCATCGGCGGCGTGGCGCCAACCGGCCTCGGAGCGGCTCAGGTAGCCGTTGACGCGCTCCACCAGCTGTCCCGGCCAGGTCACCTCGCCCTGGGTAAGCTGCTGCCAGGCAGTGAAGGCCACCGCCAGTATCGCCAGTTTGCCGAGCCCGCGAACCCAGCGGGCAAGCTGCGGGGGCGCTTGCGAAGTGGTGGTATTGTTGCGTTCGTGGCGGCGAAAGGGCGGTCGTTTCATGGGCGGTGACAGGGAGAGGGAAAGCGCCATCATAGCCCAGCCGTGTCGCCCGTGGGGTATTGAGTATTGCCGATGCCGCCTGGCGGGGCTTCGTGGTAGTGTGCCCCAGGCCCACCCGCCGGTCATTCTCTGTGCCAGAGCTACGGTATGACCAAGCCGTCGGGCGGCATGGCCTTTCTGTCCCCCCGCGGATCACCTCGGTGCTGTCGCAAACGCTCCTGAGCGTGATAAATCACCGGATGATTGACGCAACTACCCTGTCGATGCCAGTTGATAAAATTGTTCCCAGGCGGGGAGCTTGCTTCTTCCCTGACCTTTCTGACCTTTCTTCAGCATGCGCCATAACTCGATACCCAGGTATTTCCACTGCCCTTTAACGTTGGTGTACGTTTCGTCCAATCGCCACCAGTTTCCGGCGCGCTTCCTGGTTTTACGGAATACTTTTTCAAGCCGTGGCGCGTAATACACAACCTAACGCTGGAGGGTGCTGTGATCAACCGGGTAGCCACGCTCCTGCATCAACTCTTCCAGATCACGGTAGCTGAGCGAATAAGCAAGGTACCAGCGGACGCACTGGAAAATGATGTCCTGAGGATGGTGCCAACCCTTGAAAGTGATCACAATTTATCCAATGATGCTTGTTCGTGACAGGAAAGTATAGACGGGCCTGTCCGGCAGCGCGCTACTTGCGACAGAACCGTTTTCACGATATCAACGAAAAGGAGTGCGCCGGCTCGCCGGTGCACTTTCTCTGCCGAGGTAATATTACAATTTGCCAGGCGCCATTCAAACACATTAGTTTGCTCATCTAGAACTAAAATAGAATGCGCACTAATAGAGGGGTTATTAGTGAATATTTTTGTTAGGAAAGCAGCAATATTCTTTCTATTTTTTTCTTAAAATCCTCTTGTTTCGCTGTGGGGCAAGATGCGAATAGGAATTCAGAAACCTATATT
>JBKDZQ010000078.1:0-5327 GCA_047971325.1 Parahaliea sp. | reverse complement strand
CGGAGCTGCCACTGTGGTAATACGTGTTTTCGTACCCTCGGATACCGCAGCCCGATCGGTGGGGGCTGACGCGGTGGCGACTGCCATTGTCGCCCAGGCTCGCGCTCGCAATATCGATATCGAACTGCTGCGCAACGGTACCCGCGCCCTGTACTGGCTGGAGCCGCTGGTGGAGGTGGCGACGCAATCCGGGCGGGTTGCCTACGGGCCGGTGGCGGTCGAGGATGTCGAGAGTCTGTTTGCCGCCGGCTTCCACGCCGGCAGTCCCGGCCATCCGCTTCATCTCGGCGACCCCGAGGACATCCCCTACTTGCGCGACCAGCGGCGCCTGACCTTTGCTCGCATCGGGCGCATTGATCCACTGGCCCTGGAGGACTATCGCGGCGAAGGCGGTTTTCGCGGCCTGGAGCAGGCCCTGGCGATGGCGCCTGCAGACATTGTGCGCTGGGTCCGGGAGTCGGGCCTGCGCGGGCGTGGCGGCGCCGCCTTTCCCACCGGCATCAAGTGGCGGACGGTGCTGGATGCCCCCGGGGAGCGAAAATACGTGGTCTGCAATGCCGACGAGGGTGATTCCGGCACCTTCGCCGATCGCCTGGTCATGGAGTGCGACCCTTATCTGCTGATCGAGGGTATGGTCATCGCGGGGCTCGCGGTGGGTGCGACCGAGGGCTATATCTACCTGCGCTCGGAGTACCCGCTGGCCTGGCAGGTGCTCAATGAAGCCATTCGCCGCGCCGGCCAGGCGGGCTATCTGGGTGCCAGTATCTGCGACAGTGGCCGCAGCTTTGAACTGGAAGTGCGGCTCGGCGCCGGCGCCTATATCTGCGGCGAGGAAACCGCGCTGCTCGACAGCCTGGAGGGCAAGCGCGGCATGGTGCGGGCCAAGCCGCCGCTGCCGGCCCTCAGGGGACTGTTCGGCCAGCCGACGGTGGTCAACAACGTGCTGTCGCTGGCGGCGGTGCCCACCATTCTCGATCGCGGGCCCGAGGCCTATGCCGCCCTTGGGCGCGAGCGCTCCCGCGGCACCCTGGTGCTCCAGCTGGCGGGTAACGTGCGCCGTGGCGGCTGGTGGAGCTGCCCTTCGGCGCGACCCTGCGTGAGGTGCTGGAGCGCTTCGGCGGCGGCACCGCCAGCGGGAGGCCCTTGAAAGCGGTGCAGGTCGGCGGGCCACTGGGAGCCTACCTGCCGGAGTCCCAGTGGGATACGCCACTGGACTACGAGGCCTTCGCCAAGATTGGCGCCATGCTCGGCCACGGCGGTGTGGTGCTGTTCGATGACAGCGTGGACATGGGCGAGCAGGCGCGCTTTGCCATGGAATTCTGCGCCGTGGAGTCCTGCGGCAAGTGTACTCCCTGCCGTATCGGCTCGACCCGCGGGGTGGAGGTGATCGACCGCATTCGCGCCGGCGAAGAACCCGCCGCCAACCTCGTGCTGCTGCAAGACCTCTGCAGCACCATGACCCAGGGTTCACTTTGTGCCCTGGGAGGGCTTGCGCCGATGCCGGTGGAGAGCGTGCTGCGCCACTTTGCCGGAGACCTGTCACCCGCTGCCCGGGGGAGGTATTGAGATGTTGCAATTTCACGATCCAGTCAACAACTCTGCACCGGAACAGTACTGGGACAAGGACTACGGCACCCCCCCCGCTGCCGCCGCGGGGCGGGTCGCACTGACCATCGACGGGCTGGCGGTGGAAGTGCCCGCCGGTACCTCGGTCATGCGCGCGGCACGTCTGGCGGGCATCGATGTGCCCAAACTCTGCGCCTCGGACAACCTGGAAGCTTTCGGTTCCTGTCGCATCTGCGCGGTGCAGATCGACGGCAAGAGGGGCTTTCCGGCCTCCTGCACCACCCCGGTGGAAGCGGGCATGGTGGTGCACACCGGCACGGAAGCGCTGGCAACGCTGCGCCGCAATATCATGGAGCTGTACATCTCCGACCACCCGCTGGACTGCCTGACCTGTGCCGCCAACGGCAATTGCGAGCTGCAGGACGTGGCTGGCAGGGTGGGTTTGCGGGAGGTGCGTTACGGCCTTGCCGGCGCCAATCACCTGGGCGCGGAACAAGACCGCTCCAACCCCTATTTCACTTTCGACACCGCCAAGTGCATCGTCTGTTCGCGCTGCGTGCGCGCCTGCGAGGAAGTGCAGGGCACCTTCGCCCTGACCATCCAGGGGCGGGGTTTCGCATCGCAGGTTGCCGCGGCGGGCGGTGAGTCCTTCATGGACTCGGAGTGCGTCTCCTGTGGGGCTTGCGTGCAGACCTGTCCCACCGCGGCGCTGACCGAGAACAGCGTGATCGAGCTGGGCCAGCCGACTCGCAGCGTGGTCACCACCTGCGCTTACTGCGGCGTGGGCTGCCTGTTCCAGGCGGAACTGCGCGGGGAAACCCTGGTGCGCATGAGCCCCTGGAAGGGCGGCGCGGCCAATCGTGGTCATTCCTGTGTCAAGGGCCGCTTTGCCTTCGGTTACGCCACCCATCCCGACCGGCTGCGCACGCCGATGATCCGCCAGGCCATTGACCAGCCCTGGCGGGAAGTGAGCTGGGAGCAGGCCATCGCCTTCGCGGCGCAGCGCCTGCGCGCCATCCAGCGGCAGTACGGTCGCGACAGTATCGGCGCCATTAGCTCCTCCCGCTGCACCAACGAGGAGACCTACCTGGTGCAGAAGCTGGTGCGCACCGCCTTTGGCAACAACAACACCGATACTTGCGCGCGGGTCTGCCCTTCACCCACTGGCTACGGCCTCAAGGCGACCCTGGGAGAATCCGCCGGCACCCAGACCTTCGACTCGGTGATGGAGGCGGATGTGATTGTGGTGATCGGCGCCAATCCCACCGACGCCCACCCGGTATTCGCCTCCCGCCTGCGGCGCCGGCTGCGGGAGGGGGCCGAGCTGATCGTGATCGACCCGCGCCGCATAGACCTGCTGGCCACCCCCCACCATCACCGCGCTCACCACCTGGCCCTGCGGCCCGGGGCCAATGTGGCGATGGTCAATGCCCTGGCTCATGTGATCGTCAGCGAGGGACTGGAGGATGGGGATTTCATTGCCCGGCGCTGCGAACCGATGGCCTATCGCGCCTGGCGCGAGTTCATTGCCGACGAGCGCCATGCGCCGGAGGCCCTGGAAGCGGTGACCGGGGTGGCGGCAGAACAGGTGCGGCGGGCGGCCCGGCGCTACGCCGGCGCGCGCAATGGCGCCATCTACTACGGCCTTGGTGTCACCGAGCACAGCCAGGGCTCGACCATGGTGATGGGCATCGCCAACCTGGCCATGGCCACCGGCAATATCGGTCGCGAGGGGGTGGGGGTGAATCCGTTGCGGGGCCAGAACAATGTGCAGGGCTCCTGCGACATGGGCTCCTTCCCGCACGAACTGCCGGGTTACCAGCATGTGTCCGATGCCGCCGTGCGCGAGCGTTTCCAGGCGGAGTGGGGTGTGGAGATCGGCGCGGAGCCCGGGCTGCGCATTCCCAACATGTTCGATGCCGCCATTGCCGGGCGCTTCCGGGCGCTCTACCTGCAGGGCGAGGATATCGCCCAGTCGGACCCCAACACCCGGCATGTGCAGGCGGCGCTGGGCGCCCTGGACTGCCTGATCGTGCAGGATATCTTCCTCAACGAAACCGCCAAGTTCGCCCACGTGCTGCTGCCGGGCTCTTCCTTCCTGGAAAAGGACGGCACCTTTACCAACGCCGAGCGTCGCATCAACCGGGTGCGCAAGGTCATGAGCCCGCTGGCGGGCAAGCAGGACTGGGAAGTCACCGTGGATCTGGCCAACGCCCTGGGTTACCCCATGCACTACCGGCACCCTGCGCAGATCATGGACGAGATCGCCCGTTTGACCCCCACCTTCGCCGGCGTGAGTTACGACAAGCTGGAACGGCTGGGCAGCATCCAGTGGCCCTGCAATGAGGACTACCCGGAAGGCATGCCGACCATGCACGAGCAGGATTTCCCCATTGGGCTGGGCCGTTTTGCCGTCACCGAGTTCGTGCCCACGGACGAGCGCAGTACCCGCCGGTTTCCCCTGCTGCTCACCACCGGCCGCATCCTGCCCCAGTACAACGTGGGCGCCCAGACCCGGCGCACCGCCAACCAGCAGTGGCACGCGGAGGATGTGCTGGAAATCCACCCGGAGGACGCAGCCCTGCGCGGCATTCGCCAGGGCGATTGGCTGGGAGTGACCAGCCGCGCCGGCAACACCGTGCTGCGGGCCTGCATCAGTGACCGCATGCCGGTGGGGGTGGTTTATACCACCTTCCACCACCCGGGCAGTGGCGCCAATGTCATTACCACCGATAACTCCGATTGGGCCACCAACTGTCCCGAATACAAGGTGACCGCGGTGCAGGTTGAGAAGGTCAGCCAGCCCTCGCAGTGGCAGGCGCAGTACCGCCGCCAGGATGAACAGCAGCGGGAACTGCTGGCGCAGGGGCGCGGTTCACTGGTCGTCGCGCTGGACCCATAGCCGCTTGCCGGCTTTCACTACGCACAGTACCGGGGGAGACAGTGTGGTCGATGGACTGATACAGGGTGCCCTGTCCCAGGCTTTGGTGGACATCCGCAAGACCGCCGCGCCGCGCCCCGCGGTCTGTGGCGACCAGGTGGCCCGGGAAGCGCCGGTGGCGCTGGTCTACAACGGCGTATCCCACGCGGTGATGATGGCCACACCGCTGGAACTGGCGGCCCTGGCCCTGGGTTTCAGTCTGACCGAGGGGATTCTGGACTCAGCCGCCGAACTGTATGGCTGCGAGGTGGTGATGACCGACCAGGGGTTCAGTGTGGAAATGGGCATCGCCAGCGGGCGCATGGCGGCCCTGCGCGCGCGGCGGCGCAGCCTGGCTGGCAGAACCGGCTGTGGCCTCTGCGGTGCCGAGTCGCTGGCGCAAGCGGTGAGGCCGGTGGCGACAGTGGCGGCTCCCGATATCAGCGATGACGCCGTGCAGCGGGCGGTGCAGCAGTTGCCGGCCTTTCAGCCCCTGCAGGCCGCCACCGGAGCCACCCACGCCGCCGCCTGGTGCGCGCCCGATGGCACGCTGTTGCGTGCCTGCGAGGACGTGGGCCGGCACAACGCCCTCGACAAACTGGTGGGCACAGTGGCCACCACCGGCCAGTTGGGCGGTGAAGGCTTCTTGCTGGTATCCAGCCGGGTGAGCTACGAGCTGGTGCACAAAAGCTGCGCTGTGGGTATCGGCGCACTGGTGGCGGTATCCGCACCCACTTCCCTGGCCATCGAACTGGCGCAGCAGGCTGTCCAGTTGCTGATCGTCTTTGCCCGCGCCGGGCGGCATGTGCGCTATCACCAGCCGGTGGCACCGGCGCCGTCC
>JBKDZQ010000077.1:0-8267 GCA_047971325.1 Parahaliea sp. | reverse complement strand
CGGACACCCAGAAGCGCTCATAGCCCAGCGCCTCGCAGTGGCGCACCATAGTGATGGTTTCGGCCAGCGCCTCCTCCGGCGCCGCGGCGCAGCGTGCCAATGACTGGTCCAGTACGGAAAGTTTCACTGTGTTCTTAGCAGCCTCCTACCTTGTTACCTTCAGCAACAGTTCGATGCGCCGATCCGGCAGCAGGACGCTGCGCTCCACCTGAAGATAGCGCAACAGCGCACCCAGTTCACCCTGGGGGTGGGGCTGGTAGCCCGGGGGCATCGCCCTGCGCTTGCGCACGCTGAAATGACGGACGTCGGCGATGCCGTGGCACACAGCCGCCGCCGGTGTCTTGGTGTTGTGGGGGGCAAAACAGTGCCCCCGGCTGTCCGGGTGCAGATGTGGCCGCAGCTTGCCCATCAGCCGGGAAACGGCGTCACGGCTGAGGAAATGCGGCAGATCCCAGAAAAAACAAATATCGAAGAGGGCACCGCCGGGCAGCGCCAGTACCTCTTCCAGGCGTGCGTCGAGGCTCGGTTCGCCGTCCTCACCGGCCTTCAGCGGCAGGTCCTGGTAGAGATCGCAAAAATGCAGCTTGCAGCGATAGGTGGAGAAGAACTCGAGGGTTTCCGGCTGCGCCGGGCCAAGGTCCAGCACGGTCAGCGGCAGACTGTCATCCAGGTTTTCAAACAGGGCAGGCAACAGCCGCGAAGGTTGGATATCGCTCATGAAAATACGACGCGGGCCGCCCCCCGGAGGGCAACCCACCAGCATGGCCGATCAGGTTTCAGCCGCTTTTCGCCCCCAGCTCGGTGGCCTGCGGAGCGATCTTGGGTGGCTGCTGGGCCTGGGTGGGCACCGGTTTCGGCTTGGCGCTGTGCTTGTCGCCCGGGTCCATATCAATGCTGCCCTTGAATACGGCGCCGTCCTCCAGGGTCATGCGCGGCGCGACAATGTTACCCCGCACATAGCCGCTCTTGGAGATGATCACCTTCTCGCTGCCGGTGATATCCCCGGAGACCTTGCCATTCACCACCACGGTGCGCGCCCGGATATCGGCCTTGACCTCGCCGGACTCACCAATGGTCACTTCGTTGGAGCTGAGATCGATGGTGCCCTCGACGCTGCCGCGGATCACCAGATCCTCGTCGCCGGAGACCTCACCCTTGATCTTGATACTCGGTCCAATCATCGCGGCACTCCTTGACAACGAGGGTTGTGGTTGACCGGAGGGCGGGGCAACAGGGCTCGGCGTGGTGGCCTGCGCTGCCGGAGGTTCCGGCACCCTGCCCTTATCCTTGTCCTTGTTACGATCAAACATCGGTATTTACCACTCTCAATACAGTAGGTGGAGCGTCGATGCTAACAGCCCGTCAATGTCTAAACCACTTTTGTGTGTGGTGATTCACACTTTTTTTGGGCCTTGCCGTCCCGGCCTCAGGAAGCGAGGGCCGCGAACACCTGGTCGCGAATCTCCTCGACACTGCCCACCCCGGCGATCCGGTGGTAGGCCGGGGTGCCGGGACCGCTCATGTCCTGGTAAAAGCCGATCAGCGGGCTGGTCTGCGAGCGGTACACCTCCAGCCGGTGACGCACGGTGGCTTCCTGATCATCTTCGCGCTGCACCAGTGGCTCTGCGGTGACATCGTCCTTGCCCTCAACCCTGGGGGGGTTGTACCTGATGTGGTAGACCCGGCCGGAGGCGGGGTGCACCCGGCGGCCACTCAGGCGGGTAATGATTTCGTCGTCATCCACGGCAATTTCCACTACGTGATCGAGACTGACCCCGGCCTCCACCATGGCCTCGGCCTGGGGAATGGTGCGGGGAAAACCGTCGAACAGGAATCCGCCCCGGCAATCCGGCTGGGCAATACGTTCCTTTACCAAACCGATGATAATGTCATCGGATACCAGGCCACCGGATTCCATGACCACCCTGGCCTTGAGGCCCAGTTCGGTTTCCGCCTTGACCGCGGCGCGCAGCATGTCGCCGGTGGATATCTGGGGGATGTTGTACTTGTCACAGACATACTGGGCCTGGGTGCCTTTACCCGCACCCGGCGCACCCAAGAGTATCAGTCGCATTGGGAATTCCTCGATTCTGCCCCGGTTACGGCATGAGCGCCCGGGTGTTGGTAATGAAAGACAAAAAGGGCAGTAACCATACACAGGGGGCCAGGGAAGCACAAGAGCACTGTATCATCGCGTTTTCAAGCCTTGGAGCGCTCCCAGAGCTGTTCCAGGCCGGCGCTGTCCAGCTCCGCCAGCGTCTGGCCCCGCTCCGCGACGGCGGCCTCCATGACCCGGAAGCGCCCCTCGAACTTGAGGGAAGCGCGGCGCAGGGCGGTCTCGGCATCAACCCCCAGGTGACGCGCGAGGTTGACACAGGTAAACAGCAGATCGCCTATTTCCTCTTCCACGGCCGCCGGCTCGCCAGCCGCGAGCGCGGCGCGCAATTCGCCGGCCTCCTCGTCCAGCTTGGCGAACACGGCGCTGCCATCGGGCCAGTCGAAACCGACCCGGGCGGCGCGCTTTTGCAGCTTCTGTGCCCGCGGCAGGGCCGGCAGGGCCACCGGCACGTCATCCAGCAGGCCGTGCTGCTCGCGGGCGCTGCGCTCCTCCTGCTTGATCCGCTCCCAGCTGTCCTTGACCTGCACCACGGCAATGCGGTCGTCGACCACACCCTCGATTTCGCCACCGGCGAATACATGGGGGTGGCGACGCAGCAATTTGTCCACCAGGGTGTGAACGACCCCGGAAAAACTGAACAGACCACGCTCGCGGCCCAGCTGGCTGTAGAAAATCACCTGGAACAGGACATCGCCCACTTCCTCGGCCACGTGGGGGTAGTCCGCGTGCTCAATGGCCTCCGCCAGCTCGTAGCACTCCTCCAGGGTGGAGGGCACGATGCTGCGAAAATCCTGCCGCAGGTCCCAGGGGCAGCCGTGAGCGGGATCGCGCAGACGCTCCATCACCCGCAGCAGGTCCTCAACGGTGTACTGGTGCGTGTCCATGATGTCGTTACTCCGACAGCCGGGTTGCGGAAATCACGTTGCTGAGGCGGTTGATCCGCTCCAGCAGCCGCGACAGGGCCCACAGGTCCGGCACCTCCACCCGCAGGCGCATGGTGGCAGTGTGAGACTTGCGATTGGTCTGGGTATTGATGGACAACACATTGATACGGGCGGTGGCGAACAGTGAGGTGATATCCCGCAACAGCCCCTGGCGGTCGTAGGCCTCGATGGCCACATCCACCTCGTAGTTCTCCCGCGGCGACTCTCCCCAGCTCACCTCGACAATCCGCTCCGGTGAGGACTCCTCCAGCTTCAGCAGCCGGGCACAGTCGCTGCGGTGGATACTGACCCCCCGCCCCTGGGTGATGAAGCCGACAATGCCATCCCCCGGCAGCGGCTTGCAGCAGCCGGCCATGTGGGTGAGCAGATTGCCCACGCCCTGCACTTGCACCGCCCCGCCGGCGGGCCTGGCAGAGCCTGGACTCAGTTCCAGCCGGGGTGTGGCGGGACGCTCCACCAGTCCCTGGGCGGCGTTGAGCACCTGGGCCAGGGACAGGTCGCCGGCGCCGACGGCGGCATACATATCCTCCACCGTCGCCATCTGCATCTTGGCGGCAATGCGCCTGTAGTCGATGCTGGTCAGCGCCATGCGCCTGAAGTCGCGCTCCAGCAGATGGCGCCCGGCGTCGATATTTTCCTCCCGCGCCTGGATCTTGAACCAGTGGTGAACCTTGGCCCGGGCCCGGGAGGTGCGCAGATAGCCCAGTCCCGGCTGCAACCAGTCGCGCTTGGGGCGCACCTCCCTGCCGGTCAGGATTTCCACCTGCTCACCAGTGTTCAGGCGATAGGTCAGCGGCACGATGGAACCGTTGACCTTGGCTCCCCGGCAGCAGTGCCCCACCTCGGTGTGGACGTGGTAGGCGAAATCCAGCGGCGTCGCGCCCTGGGCCAGGTTGACCACGTCCCCCCGCGGGGTGAACACGTAGACCCGGTCCTGGGCAATATCGAAGCTAAACTGCCCGATGCCGGTGGCATCGCCGGTTTCCTCGTACCAATCCAGCACCTGGCGCAACCAGGCGATTTTCTCCTCATAACTGCTGGCCATGCCGGTGGTACGGTCGGAACCCTTGTAGCGCCAGTGGGCGCAAACCCCCAGCTCGGCCTCCTCGTGCATCTGGCGGGAGCGAATCTGTACTTCCAGGACCTTGCCCTCGGGCCCGATCACCGCCGTGTGCAGGGAGCGGTAGCCATTTTCCTTGGGATTGGCAATGTAGTCGTCGAACTCATTGGGAATATTGCGCCACAGGCCGTGCACCAGGCCCAGGGTAGCGTAGCAATCGCGGATTTCGGGCACCAGGATACGCACCGCGCGAATATCGTAGACCTGGGAAAAGCCGATGCCCTTGCGCTGCATTTTCCGCCAGATGCTGTAGATATGCTTGGCCCGCCCGCCGATCTCGAAGCTCAGCCCCGCCTCGCCGAGCACCCTGCTCAGCTCCTCCCGTACGCGCTGGATGAAACGGTCCCGCTCCAGGCGCTTGCCATCCAGCAGGCGGGCGATCTTGCGGTAGGCATCGGCGTGGATATAGCGAAAGGACAGGTCTTCCAACTCCCATTTCAGGTGGCCGATGCCCAGCCTGTGGGCCAGCGGCGCGTAGACATCCGCCACTTCCTGGGCCACCGCCTGGCGCCGCTCGGCGTCGTTCTTCACCGCGCGGATGGCGCAGGTGCGCTCCGCCAGCTTGATCAGGGCGACCCGCACATCATCCACCAGGGAGATGAGCATTTTGCGGATATTGTCGTTCTGGGCATGCGCCTGACCCAGCACCGGGTGCTCGGTGGTGCTTTTCAGATCGGAGATCACCGCCATGCGCAATACGCCCTGCAGCAGCACAGCCACCTCCCGGCCAAAGCGCTCGGACACGTCCTCCAGGCTGAGCCGTTCCTCCCGCACCGCGCGATAGAGGATGGTCGCCAGCAGGCAGTCCACGCCCACATGCAGCTCTGCCAGAATCTGGGCGCCATCGAGCCCGGCATGAAAGGGATCGGACTCCCGGGCCCAGTCACCGGTATCGCGACCGGGGCGCTCGGCGGCGACCCGGGCCAGCGCCAGCCCCTGGCGCAGGCGCTCCTGCTCCACGGCCTCCAGCGCGATGGGCAGTTGGGCCAGCCAGCGCTCCACATCGACCTCGCCACCCGGCCTGAGGTGGGACTGCTCCCTTACGCGAACCATCGTTACAGCGCCTCAACTGGCGGCGAACACGCCGGTGGACAGATAGCGGTCGCCGCGGTCGCAGATGATGGCGACAATCACCGCATGCTCCACTTCCCGCGACAGGCGCAGGGCGCCGGCCACCGCACCGCCAGAGGACACACCGCAGAAGATGCCCTCCTGCGCAGCCATCCGGCGCATGGTCTGTTCCGATTCGCGCTGCGAGATATCGAGCACCCGGTTCACCCGCTGCGCCTCGTAGATCTTTGGCAGATAGGCCTGCGGCCAGCGGCGAATACCGGGAATACTGTCGCCATCACAGGGCTGCAGGCCGACAATCTCGATGGCGGGGTTCATCTCCTTGAGGTAGCGGGAACAGCCCATGATGGTGCCGGTGGTGCCCATGGAGCTGACCAGGTGAGTCAGGCTGCCGCCAGTCTGCTGCCAGAGCTCGGGGCCGGTGCCCCGGTAGTGCGCCAGCGGATTGTCGGGGTTGGCGAACTGGTCCAGCACCCGGCCCTCGCCCCGGTCCTGCATGGCCAGCGCCAGGTCGCGGGCACCCTCCATGCCCTCTTCCTGGCTTACCTCCACCAGCCGCGCCCCGTAGGCGGACATGGCCTGCTTGCGCTCGTCGCTCATGTGGGAAGGCATGATCAGGGTCAGCCGATAGCCGCGAATGGCTGCCGCCATCGCCAGGGCGATACCGGTATTGCCGCTGGTGGCCTCGATCAGGCTGTCGCCGGGCCGAATGTCGCCCCGGGCCTCAGCCTCGGCGATCATGCTCAGGGCCGGCCGGTCCTTTACCGAGCCGGCGGGGTTGCTGCCCTCCAGCTTGACCAGCAGGGTATTGCTGGTGTCGCCGGGAAGGCGCTGCAGGCGTACCAGCGGCGTGTTGCCAATACAGGCTTCGATGGTTGGGTACTGGGACATAAGACACTATCGCGAGGGTAAGCCCGAAGTATATCGGCTTTGGGCGAAGGTGGCAGTCCCCCCCTGCTCGACATCCTCCTGCTCGACGTGTTGGCCCAAACCTGACTTCTCGCCGCTATTCAGATTCGCTGCTTGGTGTCGTGGCTAAAATACTTGTGACGAGACCATCTATACCAATACCGCAAAAGCCACCACATAGTGCTGCTCATCGGCAATGCTGAGCAGCACGTGGCTGCCGCCGCGGGCGAGTGCGGCGGCCTGGGCGCCGCCGCTGAGTTCCGCCCCGGGGGCGCCATTGGCGTCGTGCACGATGCGCACATCCTGCCAGCTGACACCGCAAGCGATACCGGTGCCGATGGCCTTGACGATAGCTTCCTTGGCGGCAAAGCGCTTGGCCAGCAGGCGCAGGGGCTGGCGGCTGGCGCGGTAGTCGGCCAGCTCTTGCGGGGTCAGAATGCGCGCCGCAAAGCGCTCGCCCTGGCGCGCCAGCACCGCGTCGATACGGGCGATTTCAAGAATGTCGGTACCGACACCAATCACCGTGCCACACCCTCCCCTTCCGGAGCGCCCCGATGGCGATACTGCCGGAACAGCTCCCGGGTGTGCAGGGGTCGCCCTCCCAGGTGTTCGGCGATCACCTGGCGCAGCAGGCGCTTGGCAGCCACCGCGGCGCTGCCGCCGAGTTCACCCCGGGCGATGGCCAGCAATTCCTCGCCGCTGAAGCGGGCGCCGGGCGCCTCTGTCCCCGGAAGACATTCCAGCAGACCGTGACCCTCGCTGTAGCGGTACCAGCAGCCTTCCCGCACCGGCTCGTGGCGGGCGGCCTCGCGGGAGAGATCAACGCCATAGCCCAGTTCTCCCAGCAGGTTCAGCTCAAAGGCCCGCAGTACCGGTTCGCTGGCGGGCGCCTGCGCCAGTTCGGCGAGAGCGTCACCGTAGGCGGCGAACAGAGCCCGATGGGGATCGTGCCGGTGCAGCAGGCGCAGCAACAGTTCGTTGAGGTAAAGGCCACTGAACAGGCGCTCGCCGGCCAGCGGTAATGGAGGGGTCGCGGCCTCGGCACTGAACAGGGTCTGCAACTCGCCGCGCCCGGCAAAGGACAGCAGCAAGGGGCGAAAGGACTGCAGATTGACACGCAGGCTGCCGCCCCGCGCCCGCCGGTGAATGCCCCGCGCCACCAGGCTCAGGCGACCGTGGGCGGCGGTGAACACCTCCAGCAGCTGGCTGCTGTCGCGGTAGGGACGCGCGTGCAACAGGTAGGCGGGCTGCAGGTCGACACGCATGGCCGGTTGCTCAGCGGTCGTCGTAACCCAGACTGCGCAGGGCTCGCTCATCGTCGGACCAGCCGGATTTCACCTTCACCCACAGGCGCAGCATGACCTTGCTGTCGAACAGTTTTTCCATGTCGCGGCGGGCCTCGCTGCCGATACTGCGCAGGCGCGCACCGCCCTCCCCGATCAGGATTTTCTTCTGGCCCTGGCGCTCCACCAGAATGAGCGCGAAGATATGCAGGATGGCCTCCTCCTGCGAGAACTCCTCCACCTCCACCGTCACTGCATAGGGCAGTTCATCGCCCAGCTGGCGCATGATCTTCTCGCGCACGATCTCCGCCGCCAGAAAGCGCTGGCTGCGATCGGTGATCTGCTCCTGGGGAAACAGGTGCACCGACTCCGGTAGCAATTTGAGCAGCTCCACCTCCAGTGCGTCCAGATTCTGCTGGCGCAGGGCCGACAGCGGCACCACAGCGGCAAACTGGCCTTTGTCGGCCAGGACCTGCAGTTGCGGCAGCAATACCGTCTTGTCCACCAGCAGATCCACCTTGTTGACCGCAAGCACCGTCGGCAGGCCACTGCGCTGCACCTGCCGCAGCACCATGTCGTCTTCGTCGGTCCAGGCGGTGCGATCCACCACCAGCACCACCACGTCCACATCGGCGATGGCGGAGCTGGCGGCGCGATTCATATAGCGGTTGATGGCCCGTGGCTCGCAGAGGTGCAGACCGGGGGTATCGACGAAAATGATCTGGTTGTCGCCCTCGGTCTTGATACCCCGCAGCTGGTGGCGGGTGGTCTGGGGCTGGCGCGAGGTGATACTGATCTTCTGCCCCAGCAGGTAGTTGAGC
>JBKDZQ010000076.1:0-3224 GCA_047971325.1 Parahaliea sp. | reverse complement strand
GCTGGGCGGGGCGGCGGAGCTGCCGCAGGAGAGCGCCACGTGAGCGCCGCACCATGAGCCTGGCCCGGGTTTTCGTCGAGCGGCCGGTGGGTGTGTCCCTGCTGGCGGTGGCACTGATGCTCTGCGGCCTGCTGTGCTGGCGGCTGCTGCCGGTCGCCCCGCTACCGCAACTGGATGTGCCGATGATCGTGGTCACCGCCAGCCTGCCCGGTGCCAGCCCGGAGAGCATGGCCAGCACCGTGGCCACCCCCATGGAGCGCCAGCTCGGCGCCATTTCCGGGGTCACCTCCATTTCCTCCTCCAGCCGCCAGGGCTCCGCCGATGTGGGCCTGATGTTCGAGCTGGATCGCGACCTCAACGAAGCGGCGCGGGAAGTGCAGGCCGCCATCAACGCCGTGCGCAGCGACCTGCCCGCGGGCATGCCGGGCAACCCCGAATACCGCAAGATGGACCCCTCCCAGGCGCCCATCATGGCGCTGGCGCTGAGTTCCCCCACCCTCTCGCCCAGTCAGCTCTACGACACCGGCTCCACCATCCTGGCGCAGAAAATCGCACAGATTTCCGGGGTTGCCCAGGTCTTAGTGGACGGCGCCTCGCTGCCGGCAGTGCGGGTACAGCTGGAACCCGGCGCCCTGCTGCACTACGGCATTGCCCTGGACGAGGTGCGCAGCGCCATCTCCCGCACCAACGCCCTGCGCCCGATGGGCGTGATTGAGCAGGACAGCCACCGCTGGCAGGTGCAAACCAGCGACCCCCTACGCACGGCCGAAGCCTATCGCGAGCTGATCGTGCGCTACCGGGACGGTGCGGCGGTGCGCCTGGGCGATGTGGCCACGGTGACCGATTCGGTGGAAAACCGCCTGAGCAGCGGCTTTCACAACGACCGTCCCGCCGTCATTCTCAGCATCAGCCGCCAGACCGGCGCCAACATCGTCGACACCATCGCCAACATCCGCGAGCGCCTGCCCCAGTTGCGCTACCTGCTGCCGGAGGACGCCGAGCTGACCGTGGTCATGGACCGCTCACCGGTGATTCGCAGCACCCTGCGCGAGGCCCAGATCACCCTGGTGATCGCCGCGGCGCTGGTGGTGCTGGTGGTGTGGGGCTTCCTGGGCAACCTGCGCTCGGCACTGATTCCCTCGGCGGCCATTCCGGTGTCGCTGATCGGCAGTTTCGTGGTCATGTATTTTTGCGGCTACTCCCTCAACAACCTGTCGCTGATGGCGCTGATCGTTGCCGCCGGTCTGGTGGTAGACGACGCCATCGTGGTGCTGGAGAATGTTGAACGCCATATGGAAAACGGCCTGTCGCCGGCGGCGGCGGCCGTGAACAGTGTGCGGGAGCTCGGTTTCACCCTGGTGGCCATGACCGCGGCGCTGGCGGTGGTGTTCGTGTCCATTTTGCTGATGGGCGGCATGGTCAGGCAGCTGTTCGAGGAATTTTCCATCACCCTGGTGGCGGCCATGCTGATTTCCCTGCTGGTATCGCTGACCCTGACCCCCAGCCTCTGCGCCGCCTGGATCAAGTCCCACCAGCGCCGGGCCGGGCAGCACGGCGAAAGCGTCCCGGTGTTTGCCACCCTGCGGGATGGCTATGCGCGCTCGCTGGACTGGACCCTCGACCACCGCCCGCTGGCCCTGCTGGTGCTGTTACTGGTGGTGGGCGCCAGCGCCTACCTGGCCACCACCCTGCCGGAGGAGACCCTGCCCCAGCAGGACACCGGCCAGATCCGCGGTTTCGTCCGCGGCGACGATGGCTTTTCCTTCCAGGTGATGCAGCCGAAGATCGAGATATTCCGCCAGTACATTCTCTCCGATCCGGCGGTGGAGCACCTCACCGGCACCAGCGGCGGCAGCGGCGGCCTCACCAATTCCCGGCTGATGATCAAGCTTAAACCGCTGGCCGAGCGCAAGGTCTCCGCCCAGGCGGTGGTGGACCGCCTGCGCGCCAGGGCCCCACAGGTGCCGGGAGCGATGATGATGCTGTCGGTGGACCAGGACCTCAACGCGCCCCGCCGCCCCTTCGGCAACAGTGAGTACGAGGTGGTGCTGCGCTCCGACTCGCTCAAGGTGCTGAAAACCTGGGGGCGCACCGTGGCCCGGGCCATGGAGGACAGCCCACTGCTGAGCGACGTGGACTCGGCGGACAGCGACGAGGCCCGCCAGATGGTACTCGACATCAACCGTGAAGAGGCGCGCCGGCTGGGGGTGGACATGCAGTCCATCGCCTCGGTGCTCAACAATTCCTTCTCCCAGCGCCAGGTGGCCACCCTCTACGACGAGCTCAACCAGTACCGGGTGGTGATGGAGCTGACCCCGCGCTACACCGCCAGCCCGGCCGTGCTCTCGCAACTGGAAGTACTCACCACCGACGGCCAGCGCGTGCCCTTTTCCGCCTTCGCCACCTGGCGCTACGGCATGGCCAAGGACCGGGTGCGCCACGAGGGCCAGTTCGCCTCCATGGGCATCGGCTACAGCCTGCGGGAGGGCATCACCCAGGTGCAGGCAGAGGAAGAAATCGCGCGGATACTCAACGAGGTGGTGCTGCCCAGCGAAGTCCACCAGGCGCCCCCCTCCCCCAATGACTTTACCAACACCCTCAACGACCCCTGGGTGTTCGCCGGGGTACTGCTGGCGGTCTATCTGGTGCTGGGGGTGCTCTACGAGAGCACTTTGCACCCCCTGACCATCCTTTCCACCCTGCCGCCGGCGGGGCTCGGGGCGCTGGTGGCCCTGCACCTGGGCGGCCAGAACCTGAGCCTGATCGCCCTTCTGGGGCTGTTCCTGCTGATCGGCATCGTGATGAAGAACGCCATCATGATGATCGACGTCGCCCTGGACCTGCAACACCGGGAGGGGCTGAGCCCCCAGCAGGGTATCCACCGCGCCGCCGGGCAGCGGCTGCGGCCCATCCTGATGACCAACATGGCCGGAATGCTGGGGGCGGTGCCACTGATCCTGGGCTTTGGCGATGGCGCGGAGATGCGCCGCCCGCTGGGCATCACCATTTTCGGCGGCCTGGCCCTCTCCCAGCTGCTCACCCTCTACACCACCCCCGCGGTCTATCTCTACCTGGAAAACCTGCGACAGCGGGTACTGCGGCGCAACCAGCCGACGGCCAGGGCCGTCACCCGGACTTGACATGGTATTGATACAAAGACTGCGTTTACCCTTCAGCGCCGCCCTCGTGGCGGGCCTGCTCTCGGCCTGCACCCTGGGTCCGGA
>JBKDZQ010000075.1:0-9333 GCA_047971325.1 Parahaliea sp. | reverse complement strand
GTGGGCGGCGCGGGCAGCGTTGGTCGAGGGGTCAAGCTTACTGCTTTGTGCGCGGGATTGCAGCGCTCTCGCTGGCGCAAGGGGAAGAGTGCCGCTATCTGCATTTCAGTCTGTGAGCCTGACTGTCAGTGTTTTTCAAGCCGCGGGACATCAGCGCCAGTGCCTTGTGCAGTACGCCGACGAATACAGGCATGCCGTGCAGCATCCAGGCGCCGCAGCCGCAAATCAATCCGGATGCGACAGATACCGATGCCCTGCCTTGGACTGTCCTTTTGCTTTCGGAACAGTCCAATGGCGGGATATCGGGAGGGGGCAGACCTTGCCAGGGTCGGATCAGTCCCTGGTGTGGTGCAAATGATGGCCGTAGGCCGCGTCACCCGTCAAAATGACGGGTGGGCGGATTTTTTTGACCAGCTGTCCGTTTTCAACGTCATAGTAGTCTGTTTTCACCTCTTCCAGCGCATCGCGGTTTTCTTCCCGATCGACCTCGTAGACGTCGCCCAGAGGCCCGGTTTTTTGTGCCAGAACGGCTTTGATGTCTTTGATATCTTCCGCTGTAAGTTGTACGTCAAAAGCCCGCAAATTATCCTGCAGGTGAAGAACATCTCTTGCGCCGATATTGATCGTTGCCACCTGGGCCTGATCCAGCATGTATCGACAGGCGATATTGGCTATGCTGACGCCGTGTTTGTCGGCGACAGACTTCAGGGTTTTCAAGAGCAGCTGAAACAGATCCCAGCCACCCATGTCCAGGATGATCCGGTAGTACTTGTCCAGTGAGACATTTTCCAGATACGGTCCACCCGGATCCGGTACTCCCAGCCACTTTTCACTGATAAGGCCACCACCGAGCACTCCGTAACACAGCAGGAAGCAGCCGTGCTTCTGGCACAGCTCAACCATGCTGTTCAGCGGGCGACTGTCCAGCAGTGAATACTGAAGTGTATGAGAGCAAACATCGACGCCCGCTTCAAAAAAAAGCCGCATGTGGTGGGTGTCGAAGTTGGTTGCGCCGATCTGGTGAATTTTTCCCGCCTGCTGCAGGTCCTTCAACGCCAGGGCCATATCAACGGCACCGGGTATGCCGTAGTCCCACCAGTGCATCTGCACAAGGTCCAGCCTTTCCTGGCGCAAACGCCCGAGTGACCTGTCGATCACCTTGACCACGTCCTTCTTGCTGTGGTTTTTCAACGCTTCCCTGTCGAGGAAATACGGTACGTATGTCGTTAACACCTTGATTGCCGATGCAGCTTCGGCACCGTGCAAAGACCTATAATAGTCGCGGAAACTTCCCAGGCGCTCCTCCACGCCCGCGTAAATGTCGCCGCAGACGAAGGTATCGATTCCGGCATCTACGTAGGCTGCCAGGTCGGTGTTGATTTTGTCCTGATCAAATACGCGGCCGCTGTGATCGTCCGCAATTTGCCAGTTACCCTTGGGCATGCGGCAGAGATCAAAGCCCGGACGAATTTCGATTCTTTCGATGTTCATATGCTTTCTCGACAATGGATAAACCGGTTATTGCGGGGTTTGGGTAGCCGTCTGTTCACTGTGTCGGTAAACTCTTTTTTCGCCGCGAGTGATCAGAAACCTGCCGCCACAATTGGGGTCGGGGCAGGCGATAATGGCGTCGGTCGACATCCAGTCATACTTGCTGGTTTCCCTTTGCTTGGCGGGCAGAAGGGGCAGGATGGCCGCCAGGGAGAACATGGGAAACCTCACGCCGGCGGGGAACTCGATCAGATCGTCGTCGGTGACGGTGAAGTAATCTCCCTCGTGGTGATGGCACACCATGGGCTTGCCGTCACCACTGGAAATGACTTCCACCTTCAGATCATAGAGCTCATATTCGTCGTTATTCATCCCGCTCTCCTGTGTGTCGGTATTTAAAATGTTAGCCGTATGACCCAATTATATATTAGTCTAATGGCTAATAAAAGCGGATGGAGCGCTCAAAGTCATTTGTAAAAAAGCCGGATTGGAGTTTAAATAAGCTGCTGTGCGGGCCGGCCGAAGAGCAGCATTCCCCTGCCGGCGACTGCGCAGCTGTTCTGCTTGCAGTCGTCTTTACGACGGGTAACCATTTTGGATATATCGAAGAAAAAGTACCTGACTCCAGGGACGGCGGTTCATGTCAAGGGGAAACAGCGTGTCAAGGAAATCCTGGACGCCGCCACCGACATACTCGCTTACGAGGGCTACAGCAACTTTAGCATGCGCTACATTGCCAGTAAGCTGGGTATTACCTTGCGTAACGTGCAGTATTACTTCGCGACCAAGGACATCCTCTTTGAAGCCGTTATCGAGCATCGTCTCAAAAGGGATATTGCCAAGGCCGCGGAGGTTGTTGATCGCATAGGGGCGTCACCAGAAGAGCGTTTTTATTCGTTTATCGATCTGAGCCTCGAGGAAAACACAGACCCATTCTTCAAGGGCCTGCAGTTCGAGCTGTTTGCGCTGGCCAATCACAATGAATTTGCTGCCCAGTGCCGCGACCATATGACAATGGCGTACAGCAATTTCATCTATGAACTGATAAAGCCCCTGACGGTGGGGCAATCCGAAAAAATCAGGCGGGGTAAGTCAGTCATACTGTTATCCATGCTGCAAGGTTACTCGATCATCGAAGGATCTGATGTTCACATAGAGTTCAAGCTCGGGAATTTACGCAAGCTCTTTCGCAAGGAGGCCATGCGCTTTCTCATGGTGGAGGAATGAACAGCCGTTTTTCTTCTTTTGCCGCTGCTATGTAGCGATCACAGTCCTCCTGTAGCAGATAACCTTCGCGAACGAGCTGCTCCGCGGCTTTTCGCACCCTCGACAGATACTCCTGGTGATTGCCGTAGCGTTGCTCAATGGATGGTCTCGGGTCTTTGCTTGCCCTGCGTTCAGCTGCACTCCCCGGCAGGGGAAACTGCCCTCCCATAACGCCTGCCTGATCACCTGCGGCGGCGCCCCCGGGGCGCAGGTTCCAGCCAGTGTAGGTTGCCAGCGGAACGCTGACGTCGGGTGTGCGGATGCCAGCCAGTTCAAGGCCATCGGCGTCCACCCGGGGAAGCAGTACGGTGTATTCGCGGGAAAAATCCTCCGCAGGAGGCAGTCTGTCCATTCTTCCTGATTCCAATCCGGTACCGAAACACTGTAGAAACAGCCGGTTGTGACTGCTGGGAAACCGAGCGCCGGGAATGGGTGGAAAAAGCCCTTTGAGCGCCTCATGGGCAAGGGCTGTGCCATCGGCGCAGCGCGGAAGCTGTTCAGGTGGTGGTTCGATACCTGCGCTGGACCAGGCGTCCAGTGCCTTCAGCAAGGCTCTTGACAGTGCGCTGGTAGGCAGGCGGTTTTTGGCGTAGACGTGGGCTTCGGGAAACGGCGAGTCATCCGGCTTTGGTATATGCGCAGCGGAGGCGAACAGGTACAACCTGGCGTGCTCGTGGCTCGGCAGATCCTTCCCGCTGGAGTCGATGTGTGTTAGTGAAGCGCGACGTTCCCAGTATTCGGCGGAGGACTGGGTCTGGATGACCAGGGGGTCAGTGTCCGGCCGCTGGAACAGGCCGTCCTGCAGGCCGCTGACCGGGTCCAGCGTGCTGGTATAGGCGAACGGAAACTGATCGGAGGGGCACAGGTGATCACGATGCTGGCGGGGGTAGCGTCCCGGCTGGGCAAAGCGGAGGTTGAGGGCGAGTCTGCCGGCGCCGGCGACATGCGGCATAACCGCATCAAAGACGCGGCGGCCGCGGCAATCTTCATTGAAACCGCGGTAAATAAACTCGCGAAGAAAGCGCCCGCTCTGCGACATGCCCGAAGCATAGGCTCGGGCAAGCGAAAAGGTGCCCTGCCTGAGAGGATTTGAAAGCCCGCCATCGTCATGCTCAGCGTAGCGAAGATATGACACCAGATCGCGCACGCCGGTAAACCCCAGTCCCATGATACGGGGATCGCGCGCTTCGTAGATCACCTCATACAGCCACCCTGGCTGAAAACCCCGGCGCAGGTAAATGGTCCGCTGACAGGCCCTGGTAATTCCGTCCTCCCCGAGTGTCGCAAAGGCCCATTCATCCGGTGGTATCGGCTCACGCCGGTCTGTTTGGTGTTTGCGAAACGTCAGTGTCGCTCTGTGGGTGTCCAGGTGTCGCGGTGTATAGCTGGCGGTGTACTCGTTGCCGCTAAGCGGGAGGCAGAAAAGACCGGGAACGTCGGTTGAAAGTTCGGAACAAACCTGGCCCCTGATCGGCCCGGAGCCGCCCCTGGCAATCGGCAGTCTCGCCACCAGGCGATGGTCTCCCGGTAGCAGGTCACCCTGCCAGCCGGACCAGACGATGCTGTAGCCTTCCCGCAGCAGAAAGCCGTTTCCCGCATCCCGAACATTGACCGGATCGTTGCCGCCGCCGGTGGATTCAGTTTCGGGGGCATCATTGAAGTCCTTTAGCACGCGCTTGTTTCCACGATTGTTGACATCGTAGAGCAGGCACCCGTTTCCGGCCTTGAGTTCCAGCGGTGCGAGAATATCGAGGTCTGCGGAAAATTCCACCAGACCTTCGCGGTTGCGGGGTGCGTGAGCCAGGTCGACAATCCCTTTGTAGGCGGCATGCGCGGGATCGATTGCGTACTTCACAACCCCGGTCCGCCGGACGTAGGAGCCGGCCGGGCCAAAAGTCATGCCGGATGCGAACTCGACGGGCGGGCCGAGGCTGATGCGTAAACCCAAAGCCAATCGATTTCCCCCCAAGACCGGGCGCTCACTAATCGGCGCCATCGTGATTCACCGTAAACCGAAGCCATTTTCGGGCGGCTGGGTAACAGGGCACGGAGGATCACCCTTGTCGCCGAGCTTCCGCCCTGACTGCGCTCCACAAGTCTTGTTGACAACTATACGTCAATCGACTTATTGTTTTCAATACTTCGTCGTATGACTATATTTATAGCAATTCACGAACGAATTTTCGCTTGCTTCGATAGCGCGCCAGGGAGTGAAAAATGTTAACAATCAAAATAAAATCAGCGTTCTGCACGGGTGTTTTGATGTCGGGAGCCGTTGGCCTGGGTGCCCCGGAAGCGCTGTCGCAGCCGCAGGAAGCGGATAGGCCTGTCGCCGCGAACCAGCTGGAAGAGGTGATGGTTACTGCCCGAAAGCGCGAAGAAAGTTTGCAAGAAGCTCCGCTCTCCATTACCGCGTTTAGCAGAGACATGATTGAAGATCGCCAGATGCTCAATATTGGCGACATCAACAATTTCACGCCCAATCTCCAGTTTGACTCTGTCGCTCCGAATTCGGGATTTTCCAATTCCTCCGCGGTAACCGTGCGCGGGATCGGGCAGGACGATTTTGTGCTGGTGGTGGACCCCGGTGTTGGCATTTTTCTCGATGGGGTCTATGTCAGCAGGTCCGTGGGCAATCTGTTCGATACCGCCGATATCGCCTCCATTGAAGTGCTCAAGGGACCACAGGGCACACTGTTTGGCAAAAACACCATTGGTGGCGCGGTGGTTGTGCAATCGATTCGCCCCCAGCCTGGGTTTAGCGCCTCGCTTGAAGGGGTTGTCGGAGAGGACAGTCGCACAGACTACCGCGGCAGCATCAATATACCTGTAAACGACTCCCTGGCCCTGCGGGCGAATCTGAGCGGCCAGAAACGCGATGGCTACAACATACGCATTCCCTCCGGCGATGACCAGGGTGACATGAACCGCATGTCCGGGCGGGTTTCGCTTTTGTACAGCCCGAATGACAGCTTCGAGCTGTACCTGGCGGCGGACTACAGTACAGTGGACGAAAAAGGCCCGGCAATCGAAAACCTCGCCATGGATGAAGTGGGGAGCAGTTTTGGCGACTTCTAGAATCTCGCATATAGCGGTAACCCGGACGTGTGCCTGGGCGCCAACAATCATCCCGACCGGTTCACCACGCCGGAATGCTACAACGCCCAGTACCAGTCCCCACCGGGCAAGAACTGGGCAACGGGCCCCAACAGTTCCGAGGTGGATGCCGGTGGCATCATGGCCGACCTGACCTGGAACTTCGGCAGTGAGCTGTCGCTAAAATCCATTTCGGCATATCGGAAAATCGACGGACGCTCGGAGCGAGACCTGGATAGCACACCCATACCCATATGGGATGACTATATCGATTTTGACCAGCAGCAGTTTTCGCAGGAATTCCAGTTGTCAGGTTCGGCACTGAGCAGGCGCCTGAACTGGCTGGTGGGCGCGTTCTACATGCGGGAAAAGGGAGACTCCCTTGACCTGGTGCCAACATTTTTCATAACGCTCAAGTCCGGGGGCTCGGTGGACAATGACACCTACGCTGTTTTCACCCAGCTCAACTACGATCTGAATGAAAAGATCAGCCTGAGCCTGGGCGCGCGATACATGGAAGAAACCAAGCGCTACACACCGGATCAGGAATACGTTGAATCAGGCGTGGCACTGCTGCCAAATGTGGAGGCGGAAATCGATACCGAGGAATTCAATCCATCGGCAAGTATACAATACCATCTCAATGACTCGGTAACGGCGTATCTCTCCTATTCCCAGGGCGTAAAAGGTGGGGGCTTCACCCAGAGAATATCATCGCCGATCGTCCCCGCTCCCGGCCAGAATCCGGCGGATGTCATTCCGACCTTCGACCCGGAGGAAGCAAAGTCCTATGAAATCGGTGTCAAGAGCGAGCTGTTCAACAGGCGCGTTCGCCTCAATGCCGCGATTTTCCAGACGGACTACACCGACAAGCAGATCAACATCCTTCCGCCCAACAGCTTTGCGCCCACTGTTCGAAACGCCGGCGATGTGGAGTTCTGGGGTGCGGAGCTTGAGCTCGAGGCCATCGCCAGTGATTGGCTGCGCTTGAATGGCGGTGTTGGCTACCTGGATCATGAGTACACGTATGTGAACCCGAACGCGACAGCGATCGACAGAAACAGCAAACTGCCCAATGCACCAAAATACACCGCAAACCTTGGTTTCACCGCTGACCTGTTCTCGCTTCAAGACCTGCGTTTCAGCCTGCGGGCGGATGCCTCCTACAAGAGCCGTATGTACAAGGATGCGCCGAACAGCCAGAGCCTCAAGCAGGACGGCTACACGCTGCTGAATCTTTCCCTGTTAATGACAAGCAGTGATGAAGCCTGGTTTGCTAGCGCCGGAGTCACCAATCTGACCGACGAGGACTATATCATTTCCGGCATTGTATCGGGCGGTGGGGGCTATGCCTCGGCAACCATGTCGCGTGGCGCTGAGTGGTTTCTGCGCGTAGGCTACCACTTTCGCTAGGTAAATCTTGGCTGCGAACACGCTGAAGGGGTAATCTTTGCGGGATTACCCAGTCACCAGGCAGTAAATTGCAGTGAGCCAATCTCCTCGGGAAAATTCCGCGATCAACAACTGGCTGGCTTCCGTCGCCGAAGCCGGCCGTGAACTATTGCAGCGCGGACCCGGTATCTTCAACAGGAAGGTTGGCGACTATGAGCAACTGGCGCAACTGTGTGAAGAGCTGGTGTCCACCAAGGGAGAGGCCCTCGGGACGGCCCTGGCCTATGAAGCGGTCGCTATCTTGAACCATCTCCAGCCGGAGGATGATGTAAGGTTTTTCCAGCTGCTGGTTGAAGCCTTCAGCACCTCGCGGGAGCAGGTTGAACTTGCCATCAGTGAGTATCGGGACAATCCAAGTGTCCGCAACCTGCACAGCTTGCACCGTGTATCCGAGTCGCCGAGGCAGGAGTTGTTCCGGCGCATCAATATTTCTCCCGGTGGTACTGCTGCCCTGGTAAAAATGCGGGAGAGGCTGCTGCCGTTGCTGGCGGATGTTCCTGATTTCGAGGCGGTAGACGCTGACTTGCGCCACCTGATGACATCGTGGTTCAACAGGGGGTTCTTGCAATTGCGACGCATCGATTGGTCAAGCCCGGCCAGTTTGCTCGAAAAACTCATGACCTATGAGGCGGTACACTCGGTGGCTGGCTGGGAAGACCTGCGCCGGCGCCTGGCGTTTGATCGTCGCTGCTTTGGATTTTTTCATCCGGCGCTGGAGAACGAGCCGCTGATCTTTGTCCAGGTGGCGCTCACCACTGGCCTGGCGTCCTCGGTGCAGGCTTTGCTGAACGGCGAAGTGGATGTGACCGCGCAGGAAACGGCCGATACAGCCATTTTCTATTCGATCAGCGACTGCCAGAAGGGCTTGCGGGGTATCTCGTTCGGCAACTTTCTGATCAAGCAGGTGCTGATGGACGTGCGCGCGGAGCTGCCGGATCTGCAGCGCTTTGCAACCCTGTCGCCGATTCCGGGCTTCTGTCGCTGGCTGGACCAGGAGCTGCCGGAAGAATGGCTGGATCAGGCCACCCTGGCGTCCTGCCGTGCGGCCTGTGCAAAAGGCAGTTGGCCCGACATTGAACTCCACAAATCGGCGCTGCTGTCGCTTTGCGCAAAATACCTCTACAGCGCCAAGGATGGACAGTATCCCCTGGACCCGGTAGCCCGCTTCCATCTGCGCAACGGCGCCAGGATCGACCGGCTGAACTGGGCGGGTGATACTTCTGCCAAGGGCATACGCCAGTCCGCCGGCATCATGGTCAACTATAGCTACGACCTGAGCCAGGTCGAGGAACGGCACGAAAATTACCTGAATAAAATGATAGTGGCCACCGGGCGGGACTTTGAAAAAACACTGAATGCGAAGATCAGTCCGCCGCGCCCTTAGTCCGGGACCGGCTGGCCTGGTCACGACTGGCCCGCTGGCGCCGAGTCGGCGTCATACCTCGGCGATACTGGCCCTGGCGCCAGCAGATGCCGCGCTGCAGGACGATTCTTTCCGGTTGGTGATCGTTCGCGCCAGGTCCGCCAGGGCCGAAAGGCGGCCAGGAAGACCTCCGACACCAGCAGTCGCCGGCCGCCGACATCGAAGCAGGAGCGACGCCCCCAGGCGGGCTCGCGCTGGTGCAGAAAGGGTGGCAGGTAGTCGTGGTTGCCGGGGATGCGGGCCAGTTCGAAGGGATCGCGCTGCACACCCGGCAACCGGAACAGGATGGCCCCCAGCGCGCGGTTGCGCAGTTGTCGCAGGTGGCGCAGCTCTCCGGTCAGGCTGGACACGGGAAACAGGCTGCGGGCGAACACCAGCGGCGCGTCATCAACCATCAGCACCACCTCGCGTACCAGCACGCGCCGGCGCTGGGGGATGTCCAGCAGCTGGCGCTCCCCGGGATGGGGAGCGCCCCACTGCTGGCGCAGTCGCCGCACCCGAAACTGGCCCTGATAGTTGCTGATCAGCCGGCCGGTGAGGGAGCCCTCATCGAGCAGCCAGGCGCGCCCGGTGGCGGGCAGTTCAGCGTTGCCGACACGCCGCGC
>JBKDZQ010000074.1:0-9579 GCA_047971325.1 Parahaliea sp. | reverse complement strand
TACTGAGGGAGATATCCTATGAGAGACAAGATTCGCATGATTTCGTCAGCGGGTACCGGCCACTTTTACACTACTGACAAGAACAAGCGCACCACTCCGGACAAACTGGAAATGAAAAAGTACGATCCCGTGGTGCGCAAGCACGTCATGTATAAGGAAGGCAAGATCAAGTAAGGTCGGCATTCCAGCCGCCGGCACCAGCGGCCCGCATTTTCCCGAAAACCCCGGCTGCGCCGGGGTTTTCCGTTTCTGGAGGCCGGCGTGCCCGAGTTGCCTGAAGTCGAAACCACCCGCCGGGGCATTGCGCCCCATGCCCAGGGCCAGCCTGTTCGCGAGGTGGTGGTGCGCGAACCCCGCCTGCGCTGGCCAGTGCCGCCGCAGCTGCCGGCCCTGCTCGCCGGGCAGCGCATCGAGCGCATCGAGCGGCGGGCCAAGTACCTGCTGTTTCATACCGCCGCCGGCACCCTGCTGGTGCACCTGGGGATGTCCGGCTCCCTGCGGGTGATACAGGGGGTGGCGCCGGCCCCGGGGCGCCACGATCATGTCGACCTGGTCCTCGCCGGCAACTGCCTGCTGCGCTACAACGATCCCCGTCGCTTCGGCTGCTGGCTCTGGCTGGCGCCGGGAGAGGACCACCCCCTGCTGGCCGCGCTGGGGCCGGAGCCGCTGTCGGCGGACTTCGACGGCGACCGGCTGTACCGGCGTTCCCGCGGGCGCAAGGGCCCGGTGAAGTCCTTCATCATGGACGCTCACGTGGTGGTGGGGGTTGGTAATATTTATGCCAACGAAGCCCTGTTCCTGGCCGGTATCCGCCCCGAGCGCGCCGCGGGGCGCCTTTCCCGGGCCCGCTACGAGCACCTGGCGGACTGTATAAAGCAAGTGCTTACTTGCGCTATAGATCAGGGAGGAACGACCCTCAGGGATTTTGTGGGCGGAGATGGCAAGCCCGGCTATTTTGCCCAGCAACTGTTGGTGTACGGTCGAGCGGGCGAGCCCTGCAAGCGCTGCGGTGGAGTGTTGCGGGAGCGGCGTTTAAGCCAGCGAAGCACCGTCTACTGCGTGACCTGCCAGCGTTGAAGAGGCTACACTGTCGATCGACAGGGGAGGGGACACCCCGGGAGAAGAACATGAGAATAACCGCTGTATCTCGCCGCCTGCTGGCTTTCGCGCTGGTGACCAGCCAGGCGGCACCACAGGTTCTGCTGGCCCAGGACGCGGTGGATGAAAGCCCCAGCGCCGGCGCCATGGTCGGTGACCTGCTGGTGGCACGACCACTGGGGCTGGTGATGACGGTGGGCGGCACCGCCGCCTTTATCGTCAGCCTGCCATTCACCCTGCTGGCGGGGCACGCCAGCGAGGCCGCCGAGACCCTGATGGTCGGCCCGGCCAAGAGCACCTTCATGCGCTGTCTCGGCTGCACCGAAGTGGGCTATACCGGCAAGGACGCCGAGCGAGCGCGGGAAAACGCCGCCAACTAGCTGGTACTGTTTTGCTCTAGTGCGCCTGGAAGCGCTGCTCCAGGGCCGTCGCCACCAGCGGGGGCACGAAGGGCGTGATATCGCCGCCCAGCGAGGCGATTTCCCGCACCAGGGATGAGGAAATGAAGCTCAGGTGCTCCGAGGGCGTGAGGAAAATGCTCTCGAACTCGGGGTGCATGGCCCGGTTCATGTTGGCCAGCTGGAATTCGTATTCAAAATCCGCCACCGCCCGCAGGCCGCGCAGGATGCAGCGGGCGCCCTGCTGGCGGACAAAGTGGATCAGCAGGATATTGAAACCGACCACCGTCACATTCTCCAGGTGCGCCAGGCAGTTGCGCGCCAGTTCCACCCGCTCTTCCAGGGTGAACAGCGGTTTCTTCTTTTCGCTGTGGGCGATGGACACCACCACCTCGTTGAACAGGCTGGCGGCCCGCTCCACGATGTCGACGTGGCCGTTGGTGATGGGGTCGAAGGTGCCGGGGTAGATAACCTTGTGTTCGTTCATGGGGCCACTGACCTTGCTGGGGACAGGCGATGGTAAACAGTTGCCGGTGGCCCTGCAATGCGCCTCAGGCCGCCGTTTCGGGGCCGTGGTAGAGCCGGTAGCACACCCCGCCGGCGGTTTTTTCCCGGTGCAGGCGCCACTGCCCGGGGGGTTCGGGTGGCGCCTCCTGGCGTGAGCTCTCCAGGTAGATGCGGGCGTCGTGGCCGAGCCGTCCCTGGGCCAGTTGCTGGCACACCGGGGTGGCGAGGCTCTGCCCAAAGGGAGGGTCGATGAACACGATGTCCCAGCGACCGGTGCTGCCCAGTAGAAAATCGAGGGCTGCGCCAGTGTGGCAGCGGGCCCGCTCCCGGGCTCCCAGGCTGTCCAGGTGACGCGTGATCTGGCCCAGGGTGGCGCTGTTGGTGTCGACAAAGTCGCAACTGGCGGCGCCCCGGGACAGGGCCTCCAGGCCGAGTGCCCCGCTGCCGCTGAACAGGTCCAGGCAGCGGGCACCGTGAAGGTCGGGGGCCAGCCAGTTGAACAGGGTTTCGCGCACCCGGTCGGTGGTTGGGCGCAGTCCATCGGCGGGCACAAAGTCCAGTTTGCGTCCCCGCCACTGGCCGCCAATGATGCGCAACTGCGAAGCATTCCGGCGCGATCGGGTAGAGGAACGGGTCTTTCGCGGCAGCGGCATTTCTCGGTCTTTCCCAGTGATGGTAGGATACGGTTTTGCGCAGGGGCTCCACCTGCGCACCCCACATTGCACGACAGATTATGAAGTTTTTCAAACGCAAGAAAGCCGGGGACAAGCCCGCGGCCGCGCCCGCTGCGGTGCCGCAAAGCGTGGACTCTCCGTCCGCCCCCGCGCAGACCGCTTCGGCGGCGCCTGTGCCGGCGCTCGAGCCGGCTGCCAGTGCCGCCCCCGGCAGCCCGCCGCCCGCCGCCGTGACAGCGGCCAAAGTGCCGCCGCCCGAGGTCGCCCCCGACGTGCCAGGTCCGGCGCCTGCCGGGGACGGTGAGGCAGGCTTCTTCCGCCGCCTGCGCCGGGGCCTGGGTCGCACCAGCGACAACCTCCTGCAGGGCATGGGCGCCATGTTCCTCGGTCGCAAGGAGATCGACGACGAACTGCTGGAGGAACTGGAGTCGCGCCTGCTGCTGGCCGATGTCGGTGTGGACGCCACCGTGGAAATCATCGATGGCCTCACCCAGCGGGTGGCGCGCCGGGAGCTCACCCGTCCC
Organism: Parahaliea sp.; assembly: GCA_047971325.1. Taxonomy (GTDB): domain Bacteria; phylum Pseudomonadota; class Gammaproteobacteria; order Pseudomonadales; family Halieaceae; genus Parahaliea. Next base: position 6,378 of record JBKDZQ010000074.1, on the reverse strand, counting down.
CAGGCACTGGAGCAGGCGTTGAAGGAGGAGCTGCAGAAGCTGCTGGAGCCCTGCGAGCAGGCGCTGGCAACCACTGGCCACAAGCCCTTTGTGATCCTGATGGTGGGCGTCAACGGCGTCGGCAAGACCACCACTATCGGCAAGCTGGCCCGGCGCTACCAGGCCGAGGGCAAGTCGGTAATGCTGGCTGCCGGCGACACTTTCCGCGCCGCGGCGGTGGAGCAGCTGCAGGTGTGGGGCGAGCGCAACCAGGTGCCGGTGATCGCCCAGCACACCGGAGCGGACAGCGCCTCGGTGCTCTACGATGCCCTGCAGGCCGCCCGGACCCGGGGCACCGACATCCTCATTGCCGACACCGCCGGACGCCTGCACAACAAGGACCACCTGATGGAGGAACTGAAAAAGGTGGTGCGGGTGATGCGCAAGCTGGATCCGGAGGCGCCCCACGAGGTGATGCTGGTGCTGGACGCCGGCACCGGGCAGAACGCCCTGTCCCAGGCCAGCCAGTTCCAGCAGGTGGTGGGGGTGACCGGCATCACCCTGACCAAGCTCGATGGCACCGCCAAGGGCGGGGTAATCTTTGCCATCGCCCGCAAACTCGGCCTGCCGATCCGCTTCATTGGCGTCGGCGAGGCTGTGGAGGACTTGCGGCCCTTTGCCGCCGGCCCCTTTATCCGCGCCCTGTTCGAGCGCGATGAGACCGCCTGATGATCCGGTTCGAGAGGGTCAGCAAACGCTACCAGGAGGGCCATGACGCACTGCGGGAGATCAGCCTGGACATTGCCCGTGACGAGCTGGTGTTCCTGACTGGCCATTCCGGTGCCGGCAAGAGCACCCTGCTGCGCCTGATCATGCTGATGGACCGCCCCACCCGCGGCAAGGTCCTCGTCAACGACCGCGATCTTGCCAGTATCGGCTCCCGCGGTATTCCCGCTCACCGCCGCAATATCGGCGTGGTGTTCCAGAATCACCGCCTGCTGGATGACCGCAGCGTGTTCGACAACGTGGCCCTGCCGCTGGTGATCGCCGGCTACGAGCAGCGGGAAATCGGCCGCCGGGTGCGCGCGGCGCTGGACAAGGTGGGCCTGCTGGCACACGAGCGCGCGCTGCCGGTGACCCTGTCCGGTGGTGAGCAGCAGCGGGTGGGCATCGCTCGCGCCGTGGTCGGTCGACCCGCCATCCTGCTGGCGGACGAGCCCACCGGCAACCTGGACCCGGCGCTGTCGGCGGAGATCATGCAGCTGTTCGAGGACTTCAACCAGGTGGGGGTCACGGTGCTGATCGCCAGCCACGACCTGACCCTGATTTCCCGTCTGCAACACCGCATCGTCACCCTGCGCGAAGGCCAGCTGCTGGGAGCCGCCTGATGTCCGCCGCCGCTCCCCGCCGCGAGGGCGCCAGCGCCAGCCGCACCCGCTTCAGTGACCGTTACCGGGCCTGGCGCGAACACCACCGCCTGTCCTCCGCCGACAGCCTGCGGCGCATCCTGGCCAGCCCCGTCTCCAGCCTGCTGACCTGGCTGGTGATTGGCATCGCCATGGCACTGCCAGCGGCCCTGAATGTGGCGCTGGAAAACACCCGCACGGTCAGCGGCAGCTGGGACAGCCCGGCGCAGATCTCGCTGTTCCTGCGCGATGCGGTGGACCAGGCCCGGGCCGGGCAGCTGCGGGACGAGCTGGCCGCCCGCGGCGATGTCGGCGGTGCCCGGCTGGTGTCGCGGGAGGAGGCGCTGGCGGAGTTCGCCGAGGTATCCGGCTTTGCCGATGTGCTGGCCAGCCTGGATGACAACCCCCTGCCCAACCTGGTGCTGGTGGTGCCCGCCAGTGGCGTCGACCCCGCCGGGTTGAAAGCGGCACTGGCCACCCGCCAGGAGGTCGAGCAGGCGGTGCTGGACATGGCCTGGGTGCAGCGCCTGCACAACATCATGGAGCTCAGCCGGCGCCTGGTGCTGACACTGGCCGGTGTGCTGGTACTGGGTGTGGTGCTGGTGCTGGGCAATACCATCCGCCTGGCCATCGAGAGCCGGCGGGAGGAAATCATCATCGTCAAACTGGTGGGCGGCAGCAACGCCTTCGTGCGCCGGCCCTTCCTGTACACCGGCCTGTGGTATGGCGTGGGCGGCGGGGTGACCGCCGCCCTGCTGGTACTGGCGGCACTGCATTTCCTGGCCGGGCCGGTGAGTAACCTGGCCAGCCTCTACCACAGCCAGTTCCAGCTGCGGGGCATGGGACTGATCGGCAGCCTGCAACTGGTGCTGCTGGGCGGCGTGCTGGGGCTCGCCGGCGCCTGGCTGGCGGTGAGCCGTCATCTGGGGGCCATCGAGCCCCGGTGACCGCAAAAAGCCAGCTTGGCGGGGAACTATCACGCTGTTAGCACTCTAACTGCGGGAGTGCTAAACTTTGCACCGGAATATGGAGAACCTCTCAATGAGCAATACCCTGAAGCCCGTCGACCAAATGGTGCCGGGTGCCAACCTCGCGGCCTATATCCAGGCGGTGAGCACTATCCCGCTGCTGAGCGCAGAGCGGGAGCGGGAATTGGCCGAGGACCTGTACTACAACAACAATCTCGAAGCCGCGCGTGAGCTGGTGATGTCGCACCTGCGCTTCGTGGTGCACATCGCCCGCAGCTACAACGGCTATGGGTTGGCTGAAGCCGATCTGATCCAGGAGGGCAACGTCGGCCTGATGAAGGCGGTCAAGCGCTTCAACCCGGAAAAGGGCGTGCGCCTGGTGTCCTTTGCCGTGCACTGGATTAAGGCCGAAATGCACGAATTCATCCTGCGCAACTGGCGTATCGTCAAGGTGGCCACCACCAAGGCCCAGCGCAAGCTGTTTTTCAACCTGCGCAGTGCCAAGAAAAGCCTGGCCTGGCTGACCCAGGAGGAAACCGAGGCGGTGGCCGCGGACCTGGGGGTGGAGGTGAGCGAAGTCCAGCGTATGGAAGGCCGCCTGAGCAGCCGCGATGTGGCCTTCGACTCGCCGCTGGACAGCGACGAGGACGAAGCCTGGCAATCGCCCCAGTACTACCTGGAAGACCAGCGCTACGACCCGGCCCAGGAAGTCGAGGCCAGCGAGTACCAGGAAAACAGCGAGGCCGCCCTGCACAGCGCCCTGTCCGACCTGGATGAGCGCAGCCGCGACATCCTCGCCCAGCGCTGGCTGGCGGATGAAAAGGCCACCCTGCACGAACTGGCCGACAAGTACGGCGTGTCCGCCGAGCGCATTCGCCAGCTTGAGCAGAACGCCATGAAAAAACTCCGCACCGCCATCGCGGCCTGATATTACCTTCATCATCGGGGCGCCCTGGCGCCCCGGCTTGCGTTACAATCCCCCCATGAGCAATCTCTTCCTATCGCTGGGTGCACTGGTTGGCATGCTGGGCGTGGTGTTTGGCGCCTTTGGCGCCCACGCCCTGCGCGACCGCCTCGATGACTACGCCATGGGCGTGTTCGAAACCGCCGTGCAATACCACTTCTACCATGCCCTGGCGCTGGTGGCGGTGGGCCTGCTGGCCCTGCACCAGCCGCAGACGCCCCTGCTGCGCCCCGCCGGCTGGCTGTTCCTGACGGGCATCGTGCTGTTTTCCGGCAGCCTCTATGTCCTGGCGCTGACTGGCACCAGGTGGCTCGGCGCCATTACTCCCCTGGGCGGCCTGGCCTTTATCGCCGGCTGGGCCTGTCTGGCGGTGGCGGGCTGGAAGAGCCTGCCGTGAGCGACGCTCCCGAGGGGGGCGAAGCACAGCGCCGGCACCGCCCCATTCGCAGCTACGTGCTGCGCACCGGTCGCATGACCGAGGGCCAGAAACGCGCCTACGACAGCGGCTGGGCCCGCTGGGGGCTGGACTATGCCCCTCAACCCATTGATCCCATCGGCATTTTTGGCCGCGAGGGGTCGCTGGTGCTGGAGATCGGCTTTGGCATGGGCCGCTCCCTGGCCACCATGGCCGCCGCCGCGCCCGCCACCAACTTCATCGGCATCGAGGTGCACACCCCCGGCGTGGGGCGCCTGCTGCACACCATGGAAGATGAGGGCATCGACAATATTCGCGTCTACTGCCACGACGCGGTGGAAGTGCTGCGACACTGCATTCCACCGGTGGCCCTGGATACGGTGCAGATATTCTTCCCCGACCCCTGGCACAAGAAGCGCCACCACAAGCGCCGGCTGATCCAGCCGCCCTTCGTCGAATTGCTGGTGTCCCGCCTCAAACCCGGTGGGATTCTCCACCTGGCGACGGACTGGGAGCACTACGCCCAGCAGATGATGGAGGTGCTCTCCGCCAATGCCGCGCTGGAAAACCGCGCCGGCGCCGGCCAGTTTTCACCGCGTCCACCGCACCGGCCACTGACCAAGTTCGAACAGCGCGGCGAGCGTTTGGGGCATGGCGTGTGGGATTTGCTCTTCGCCAGGGGGACTTGAGGGTGCTGCGCTTGAAAAATCCAACGGATAGGTTATTTTAGGGTCGTGGTTGTCATTCACCGTGCCCATGGCTTCCGCTTTGTCATCTACACGGCCGACCACCATCCGGCACATATCCACATTACCGGGGCTGGGCAGGCGAAAGTCAATTTGACCGGGCCGGATGGCAGGCCGGAACTGGTCTTTGTCGCAGGCATCAAGCTGTCCGACATGCGACGCTTGATGTCGGAGGTGAACGAACGCCGTGACGAGTTCATGAAAGAATGGGAAAGCATCCATGGCACAGTTGACTGATGCAGAATTCACCAACGCGAAAGCTCGCGGCCAGGGGGTATTGGAAACAGAGCCTCGCGCCAGATCTGCCCGGTATAACCGCAAGACTGGACAGGTGACGGTCGAATTGGTGAACGGCTGCAGCTATATATTCCCCAGCCATCTTGTTCAGGATCTGAGTGATGCCACGGCGGATGAGCTGGCTGATGTCGAGGTGGATGGCGTGGGTTTCAACCTGCACTGGCCCGGGCTTGATGTCGATCTTTACGTGCCAGCGCTGGTGGCGGGGGTGTTCGGCACTCGCGACTGGATGAGAAAGGCGCTCGCACGCCAGGCTGGCAGTTCGACTTCTGTCGCGAAGGCGGCAGCGGCGCGCGAGAACGGCCGCAAGGGCGGCAGGCCGCGCAAGCAGGTGTGAGGGGTAACAAATTCACTGTCTTGACTGTCTCAAGGAGGCGATATGGACATTCTGTCGTGGATCGTTCTGGGGCTGGCCGCCGGTATTCTCGCCAAGGTGATCATGCCTGGCAGGGACCCGGGCGGTTTTATCGTGACCACACTGATCGGTGTCGCCGGCGCCTTTGTCGGCGGCTACCTCGGCCGGCTCACCGGGATCGGTGGGCGTGTCGGCGAGTTCAGCCTCGAGGGCATGGTGACCGCGGTCGCCGGTGCGCTGGTGCTGCTGGTGCTGTACCGGGTGATCAGACGATAAGACGGACACACCGGGCGGTGTCTACCGCGTGGGAGACACCATGTCAGCCAGTGAATTTGTCGAGTACCTGCACGAAGTTTTCGCGCTGTTCGGCCCGATCCAGTCCCGGCGCATGTTCGGCGGCTACGGCATCTATCGCGACGGCCTGATGTTCGCCCTGGTGGCCGACGAGGCACTCTACCTGAAGACCGACGCCGAAACGGTAAACTGCTTTACCGAGCTGGGTTTGTCGCCCTTCGAGTATGACAAGGGCGACAAAAAAGTCCAGATGTCCTACTACGCCGCGTCGGAAGCCATCTTCGACGAGCCCGAACAGGCGAAGGAGTGGGCCGACCGGGCCTTTGGCGCTGCCTTGCGGGCGAAGAAAAAAACGGACACCAAACGGCGATGATAGCGGCCGCGAATTGCTGGCAAAGCGGAAAATACCGCGAATTCCCCAATCCATCCCCTGTTGTCGCCCCCGCTCCCCGGAGGTGAATGCCTGCGACCTCGCCAACCTGCGCCTGTCGCTACAGCCGCCGGACGACGACAGGGAATTCGCCCTGTGGTGACCAACCTGTTCGACGAAAGCGCCATTACCGTCACGCCACTGCGGCAGAGGGTTGTTTTGCCGTGTGGCTGGAATGGAGCCGACACTGTAGAAAATATGGATCGGTTGTCAGCGACGTGAGTGGAATTCAGCCTCATTCGAGGCTATCGAACGGTTGCCGGACTAGTCATTCACAGTCAGGTCCGTGATCAGAGCTGCCGGACTTGGACGAAAAGGGCGTTTATTCTTCCTATACTCCGACGCTTCATTTTTCAGCTTAATTATTCGTATATTTGTCTTTTACTTTTTGCGTTTCACGCTGAGCCTCAGTGTTTAATTCTACTTTGTCAGATTTAACTAGCTGACAGCAAAGGATAAATTTACAATTGGCGGTATCCACAGGCCATATTTCGGCAAACAGGATGATTTTCAAACCACCCAAC
>JBKDZQ010000073.1:0-1827 GCA_047971325.1 Parahaliea sp. | reverse complement strand
GCGTCCGTGGTACAGTCTGTGTCCGGGTCGGTGAATGGTATAGGCTATTCCGGTATCGGCTACAAAACCTCCAGCGTGCGGGCGCTGCCGCTGTCCCGGCAGGACGGCGGCGAACTGGTGGAGGCCACACCCGCCAATGCCGTGGCCGGCACCTATCCACTGGCGCGCTTTCTGTATGTGTATGTGAACAAAGCCCCGAACAAGGCCCTGTCGCCACTGGAACGGGAGTTTATTCGTCTCATATTCTCCCGCCAGGGACAGGAGGTGGTGGGCAAGGGCGGTTACATTCCCCTGTCGGCTGCGATGGTGGAGCGCTACAGTTCCCAGCTCGGTCTCTAGCGCAGTACCGGGACAGCCTCTTGCCGGCGGCGCTTGCCCCGGCAAGGGGTTTGACAATGACATTTCAGCACACAGGACATGATGGAGCTAGCTCGCTACATTCCTCCCCGCCGAGCGAGACTGAGGCGTTTCAAGGACCGCCTGACCACGGTGTGCATCACCGCCGGTGGTGTCGGGGTACTGCTGGCGATCCTGCTGATTTTCTTTTTCCTGCTCCACGAAGTGGCGCCGCTGTTTGGCGCGACGCGGGTGGCGGCGCCGGTCAGCCTGGCCTGGCCAGCGCCGGTGCCGGCCTACCTGTCGGTAGAGGAGCAGGGCGAAGTGGGGCTGACAGTGACACCGGCGGGCGAAGCGCTATTTTTCCGCGTTGTCGACGGCGCGACCATCGAGCGCCACAACCTGGCCGCCGGGCACGCGGCGGTGACGGCTCTGTCGTCCGCTGATGGGGGGCGACTGCTGGCCCTTGGCCACGCGGATGGCGAAGTGACCCTGTCGCGCCACGGCTACCGTCTCGATTACATCGGTGACCAGCGGGTGGTTGTCCCGTCGATGAGCGCGCCCTATCCCGGACTCCAGCTCAGGCCCGGTGCCGCTGCGATTCAGGCGCTGGCAGTGAACGACGATGTGCATGGCCTGCTGGTAGTGGCGGAAGTCGCCGGCCAGGGGCTGCGCGCCCTGCGCTATAGCCGCAACGAGAATCTGCTGACCGGCGAGGTCGCGCTGGAGCGGGAAGCGCTGACTCTGCCCGCACTGGCCGGCACCACCGCGGCCCTCTATATCGGCGCCGACCAGCGCTGGCTCTATCGACTCAACCGCGAGGGTGTCTACACGGTGCTGGATCTGCAGCAGACGGACGGCGATGGTGTGCAGCAGATTGCGACTACCGGCCCGCTGTTCGAGGGTGGCGGCAAACTGGCTGCCAGCGCCCTGCTGCTGGGTGATATCTCCCTGCTGGCGGCCTCGGACCGGGGTGAGCTGGTGCAGTACTTCATGGTGCGGGATCGGGATGGCGCTCGTTTCCAGCGGGTGCGCGACTTTGATACCGGTGGCGCCGTGCCCTGGCAACTGTTGTCCGAGCACCAGCGCAAGGGTTTCGCCGCCCTGGGCGGGCGCGGTGAGTTGCAGCTCTATCACTCCACCGCCGGGCGTCATCTCTATTCCGGTTTCGACGGCCTGTTGCCGGGTGGGCGGGCGGCCCTGTCACCGCGCGGTGACCTGCTGCTCTACATCGGCCCGGACCGGCAGCTGAGCACCCGCACGATCCACAACGAACACCCGGAAGTGTCCTGGTTGGCGCTGTGGGACAAGCTCTGGTACGAGAGCTATGACCGGCCCGAGCACATCTGGCAGTCCTCGGGCGCCAACAGCGACTACGAGCCCAAGTACAGCCTGGCGCCACTGGTCTTCGGGACCCTCAAGGCGGCGTTCTACACCATGCTGTTGGCGTCCCCGCTGGCGGTCTGCGGGGCCATCTACACCGGTTATTTC
>JBKDZQ010000072.1:0-2797 GCA_047971325.1 Parahaliea sp. | reverse complement strand
CATCATCCTTCTTACCACCGCCTCCTTGCGCTCTGGTGAATAGCGTGTCATTACTCAATCCTAAGCGCCCCCCGAATAGGGATGAAAAATTAGACGCGACAACTATCCTGCCACGGGGGGTAGGAGTGCCGGCGAATGTCGTGCTTCAGATCAACCGTTCGCGCTGGAGCGACACGGCGGGTATTTTTACGTCATGGGCAGCATGGCCAGTTACCGCTTTGTCGGTCGCTTTGCTATGCTGCCGGCCCCTGAACAGAATAGTCCGGAGAATGTATGACACCTGTTATCGTCCCTGAAGCACGTTTTTTATCGGCGGCGCGCGCCGCGCTGGCAGTCGCCCTGATGAGCTGGTGCACCTTGTCTTTGGCTCATACGGAAACAGGTGTCGCCGGCGGTTTGATCAGTGGCCTTCTGCATCCCCTGCTGGGCCCCGACCACCTGGTAGCCATGGTTGCGGTTGGTCTGTGGGGGGCGCAGTTGGGCGCACCGGCCATATGGTTGCTGCCGATTGTCTTTCCGTTGGTGATGGCGCTTGGCGGCTTGCTGGGTATTGCCGGGTTTCCCCTGCCGTTTTTCGAGATGGGCGTGGCTCTTTCGGCGCTGTTGCTGGGACTTGCGGTGGCGGCCCAGTGGCGACCGAATCTGGTTCTCAGCGGTGTGCTGGTGGGGGTGTTCGGCATTTTCCACGGTTATGCCCACGGTACCGAACTGCCCGGCGCGAGCAACGCACTGGCTTACGGCATCGGTTTTGTGACGACCACCGGGCTGTTGCATCTGACCGGTATTGTGATCGGTATCCTCACGCGCTGGCCCGCCGGGGTTATCGCGGTGCGTGCCTGTGGGGGGGGGTCGCCCTGGTCGGGCTCTACTATGTGCTGGCTGCGGCCGGTGTGCCTGGCTGAAGAGGGCCCTGTGTTTTCCAATGGCGATGGACAGATCCAGCTCAAACCCCGGGGCCTGATGAGCGTCCGGGTGACAGCCCCCGGGGACGAGGGTGAGCAGGGGCTGAGTCTGTGGATCAGCTGACAGCCCGGTGACAAGCAAACCCGGCAAAAGGCGCTGCGGGTAAGGTAACACCCGCGGCCGGACTCCCCCCACCGCCAGGGCCAGCGTTTGTTGCTGGATTTGTGGCCCGTTCCGCAGGGCGGGGCAATACTTCGGTTGTTTTTTCCAGTATTGTTTTGCGGCCCACCCTGATAATCGGTATAAACAGCAACACTGTTATAAACAGGGCTATTGGAGTAGAACAGGAGCGGAGACCACTCTATGGACTACAGTGCCGCAACGGCGCACCAGATTGCCAATCGGCTGCGGGAACTTCATCATCTCAATTTGCGGCGTCATGAAGACTTCAAGGCCCGTTGCCGGGACTACCTGATAACGGGGTGCCGGCTGCTGGGCATGGATACCGGCGTTGTCAGCCGTGTGCAGGGCGACACCTATGAGGTGCTGTCGGTGGTGTCGGAAAATCTCCAGCACGCCACCGGGGATATTTTCCTGCTGGAAGACACCTACTGCGCACGGGTGGTGGATCTGGCCAGCACCGTGGTGATACCCGTAGTGGGGCGCGATTCACTGATTCTGGAGCATCCGGGCTATCGCGAGGGTGGCCTGAAAACCTACGCCGGTGCTCCCGTTCGTGTGTTTGACCGCATTTACGGCACGCTCCATTTCAGTGGCAGGCAGCCCCGGGAGTCAGGCTATTCTCCTTCCGATACCGAGCTGATCGAAATCATGGCCCAGGCTCTCGGGCGCAGCCTGGAGCTGGAAATCAACGAGCGCGAGCACGCGGCGGCGCTGGCGCGTCTGCACGACAATATCGAGCTGTTTGAAAGTGCCTTTCATTTTGCCGCCATCGGCAAGGCGCTGATGTCGCTGGAGGGGCAGTGGCTGCGCGTCAATCAGGCGCTGGTGGAACTCATGGGCTACAGTACCCAGGAGTTGCTACAGCTCGATTTCCAGCAGATGACGCATCCGGACGACCTGTCCCGGGATCTCGAATTGCTGGAGGAAATACTGTCCGGCAAGCGCAACACCTACAGCATGGAAAAGCGCTACCTGCACAAGGACGGGCACGTGGTCTGGGGGTCGCTGAGTGTGTCGCTGGTCCGCCACGCCAGCGGTCCGCCCCGCTATCTGGTGGCCCAGATCCAGGATATCACTACCCAGAAGCTCGCCCAGCAGGCGCTGGAGTCGGCCAACTTCAAGCTGGAGCAACTCGCCCGGATCGATGAGCTGACCGGGGTGAGCAACCGCCGGGACTTCGATACCGAACTGGTCCGTGAACTGGAGCGCTATGCGCGCCACGGACGTGCGCTGTCACTGCTGCTGCTGGACGTGGATCGCTTCAAGGACTACAACGACACCTTCGGTCACCCTACCGGCGACAGGGCCCTGCAGTCGGTGGCCGCGGCCATTCGCGACAGCGCCCGGCAGACCGATCACGTAGCACGCTATGGCGGCGAAGAGTTTGCCGTGATCCTGCCAGAAACCAACGCCCAGTCCTGTTTCACGGTAGCCGAGCGCATCCGCAACACCATTGCCAACCTGGGTAACCTCAAGCGTCCCATCACCTGCAGCATCGGTGCCCACAGTCTTTCATCGGGCGGGCAGGATGCTACCGCCACCCCCGAGTGCCTGCTGCGCTGCGCCGACGAAGCACTCTATGCCGCCAAGCAGAGCGGCCGCAACCAGACTCGCCTGTACGATCCTGAGTGCTCAAGGGACTTTGATCCTGCCCGCCAACAGTGGCACACCGCTAAGCGACTCGTTGTGCCTCAAACGCATCCGGGCTGAT
>JBKDZQ010000071.1:0-3618 GCA_047971325.1 Parahaliea sp. | reverse complement strand
ATCATTGTGCCATTAACACCGGTAATCACTTCCTTCGTTTTGTTGGCGGGTATTGAGTCGATTGCAAACTTGCCCCAGAAATTGTCTTCTTCTGCCGATGAAAGACCGGTATGAGAATCCGTTGAGCCAATAATTCCGAATGCATAGGGATTGATGCCGACTTTCGCTTCAAGTTCGAGACCCCGCAACAAAGCGCCGCGCACATAGCTTCCTCTCAGGCTGCGAGGGTCTTCGCTCGGCGAACCACCGCCCAAAAGATGGGAATAACTTTCGAAACCGGCAAAGGAATCATCTGGCGACAGCAAGGGGTGCGTTTCGGAATCTCCCTTGAACTGGGTTATTTCAACCACCGGCTCCCACTGAGCACGCATCTTTGCGTACTTTAAGGTCATTGCCCGACCATCACTATCAACGACAGGAAACATTTTTCCATCACTAATATTGGAGTTGTGAGGAATTGCAATAAAATCAGCACCGGTACGCACTGCGGTACTATCCAGCCATTGCCAGAGTTGCTCCGGTCGATCGCTGTCCAGCGACGAAAAGGGCAGGAACTGGCTCGCCACATCGGCACCATTCGCGGTAAAAATCACCCGGTGCAGGTTTGCCCTATCCGGGGAAGATGACCACTCCCAGCCTATAAGCGCCGAGAACTCGCCGGGCTCATTGTGGGCTTCCGCATGCTCGATAACGCGCTGCCACAAAGACCGCCTGAAGTCGTCACCGTCAAAATCCGCAATAGGCTTGCGTGTTACAATGGCTTTTGCGAACGAGCTCCGAAATAGCTCCCTGCCTTTGCCCTCTTTCAGCATTTCGCTCCAACGCCGCCCCTCCGCACTGTCGGAAATCAATGGATTGCCCTGGGCCAACTCATATGGCACCCCCAGCATCTCCGCATGATCCGTGACAATGAGGAAATCGAGAGGCGTTTTGATACGCACCAGTGTACCGGTATACGGGTGCACCACAGGCAGCCCCTTGGCCCAGCGATAAGCGACATCTGGGGTCGCACTGTGATTTCCCATGAAAAAGGCATCTGGAGAGTAAGATGAATGGACATGCGTATCTCCCCACAATAGCCGGGGTTCTGCGGCCAAACCATCCATCTGCAGCAGCACTACCGCCCCGAAAGTGACACCTTTCACTATAGGCCTTACAAGTTGGCTTATGCTGTTCATAATCACTCCGTTTCAGTGGGCTCCCGGCCCACTCTATTCAGGCGCTATTTCAGATATCACTGTTGGAAAATCATGCGATCTTGTCGCTCACCCACTCATGGTCTTGCATTGCACGATACGAAAACGGTTGGCAACAAAAGCCAGATCGGCAAGGCAGGCATTGCCCGCCGGATTCAGCCCGGTGACATGGAAATCCGAGTAGGCCGCCGCGAAGTTGATCGGCATGCCGTGCAAATTCACCGCCACCGACGCACCGGCGGCGTGATAAGCCTCTACCGCACGCTCGACAAAAGCTTCGTCGATGGAATAGATGTGAGACGTAATGGCGCCACATTCACGCGCATTGGTGGTGGCGTCCAGCAGGCAGTCCTCAGCGGAAGGATTGGCGATAACAAACGATACCGGGCCAAAAACCTCCTGGCGATACAGTGCCCGATCTGCCGCGGTGGCAGCAATCACCAGTGGGGTAGCAGTACGCGCAGCGGGAAAATCTCGGTTTGTATAGGGGCTCGAATCGCGCAGGATACGCCCGGGAACAGCCTGGCGGAGGCGCTCGATGTTGTCCTGCACCGAAGGATCAAACAGCGTTCCACACAAGGTTGCAGCGCGCCGCTCGTCGGCCAGCCACTCGTCGACTGCTCCACATAGCGCTGCCTGCACCTGCTCCAGACTGGCGCGCCCCTCCCCCACGCGAATCCCCGTGGCGGGCACGTGGATATTCTGCACACTGGTACACATCTGGGCGGAAGCCTGGCACAGCGATTGAGCAATTGCCCGGGCGGTGGCCTGCAGATCACGGGTTGATTCCAATACTACCGAATTGCAACCGGCTGTCTCGGTGTAGACCTGTCGCGTTGGACAGTGCGTTTCCAGATAGGCGCCAAAACGTGGGCTACCAGTAAAATCGATGATGGCGGTGTCAGGCTGCTCGATCAGCGCCAGCGCCGCCGGCGCATCGCGGGTATCCGCCACCAGACTGACCAGATTCGGGTCATAACCTGCTTCGGCCAACACTTCCCGACAGACCCTGACCACCATTGCAACCGGAAGGGTAGCCGCAGGATGTGGCTTTAGCACCACGGGATTACCAGTTGCCAGAGAGGCACACAGCGCCGGATAGGTATTCCACAAGGGGAAAGTCGCACAGCAGATCACCACCGATACACCGCGCGGTACCAGACGATAGCGCTTGTCCAGACAAGCTTCCCCGTCACCACCAAAGCGGCGCTCCCAGCGAGCAGTCTCCGGCACATCCGCCATGGCTCTATGGGCATATGCCAACGCCTCCAGGCCCCGATCCAGCGCATTGGCGCCACTGCCAGCAAATGCCATGACATAACTCTGACCCGATGTATGCATGGTTGCGTGAGCATTGGCGAAAAGCTGTTCACCACAACGCTGCAGTATCTCCAGGCAAATGCCCACCCGCTCTCGCGGGGCAGCTGCGGCCCAAGCAGGGCGGGCTAGCCGGATCGCGGCATACAACGCATCAATATCGACCAGAGGATAACGTATGCCAAGTGGTTTACCGGTGTAGGGTGAAATTTCTTCGCCAATCGCGCCAGACGCACCAGGTTGTGACAGAGGAAAATCGCCGCCCAACAACGCTTCAAAATCGGCTTTACCCGCTGCCGGCTTCTCTTCTCCATGAATAGCTGTACTGGGACTCTCTGGCCACCCGCTCCAGGAGTAACGTTCGGCGCAGGCATTGAGCGCCTTCTCCAGCAAAGGTCGGTGTTGTTCATACCAGTCAGTCATCGCGATTTCCAGAATCTCTTGGTTTCAAAAAGTGGATAGCCATTTTCACCGGGAATGCCGTTGCCGTCGTCGGAACCAAAAAGAATGCCGCGCCAACCACCGGGATCAAAGGCACGCCACCGATCTACCGGTATCGACAGCCGCTCGGCCAATAACCACATTACCAGTGGGTTGGACCCCATACCCATATGGCTGCTCGGCACTTCGATGTTCTCGGCGGCAATGTCCGCTTTACTGGCATTGTCGGAGAGACGATCGAGGCAATAATCCCAGCGGGCAATGCCATCACAGCGACTATAGATCGCCGTGGAGGGAACCGGAGGCGGTCGCAGCCATTTTGCCTGGGGGTCTTTCAACGGTGCCATATTGTCTGAACGCAGAAACCGGTAAAGACGCGATATATGCCCTTCTACCGGCCGTCCCTCGGGTATGCGGAAGGGACTTGCCAATGTCACTACCCGCTCCACCTGGTGCGGGGCATCATGGGCCAGAGCGCGTGCAAAAATTCCCCCGAGGCTCCACCCAACCAAACTCACCGGCTTGTCATACTCCGCCGCCAGAGTATCCAGGCGTCTGCGCAGAGCGCTCTGCGACGCCGAGTCAAAACCGACATTTCGCCCCAGGCCCCAGCCGTGCGCCGCATAATCCATTTCACGCAACCAGCGACGCAGCAATACAGTGC
>JBKDZQ010000070.1:0-5525 GCA_047971325.1 Parahaliea sp. | reverse complement strand
GTTTCCACCCCCTGGGCGTTGCACTCGGCGGCGAGAATTTCCCCCAGTTGCGGGTTGCCGTGCACCTCGAAATCCATGTTGTTGATGAAGTGCGGCAGTTCGTTGCTGGTATAGGTGCCCTTCGCCACTTCCCGGCAGTTGATGTGGTAGGCGGAATTCACCAGCCAGTGAGTGTCGAAGATCACGAAGGTGTCCACCCCCAGTTCCCGGCAGCGCCGGCTGATTTCCCTGTGTCCGTCGATGGCGGCCTTGCGACAGTCCCTGGTGGGTCCATCCAGTTCCGACAGGTACATGGAGGGGACATGGGTGATTTTGGCGGCGAGTGCGAGTTTGCCCATGATCTTTGCTCCGCTAACCCGGCGTGTGCTGGTGAAGTGTGCCGGTATCGTACCTGCGCACCGGCATGGTCGGTTTCAATTGGTAGTTGCGCTCGATGGTCATGGTGTAGCCTCCGCTCAGTAGGCGCCGTTGCCGCGCTCGTCGGTGGTTGCTGCTTCGCCCTCGCCATGGTGCCGGGCGAGCAGGTCCCGGGCGGTGTTTGCCAGCACCTGGGTATCCACACCCAGCGCCACGAACTGCGCCCCGCAACTCTCGTAGTGGCGGGCCAGGTCCCGGTTGGTGGCCAGGATGCCGGCGGCCCTGCCGGCGGCGCGGATTGTGCGCAGCGCGGACTCCACTGCCGCCTTCACCTCCGGGTGGGCGGGGTTGCCCAGATGGCCCATCGATGCCGCCAGGTCGGCGGGGCCGATGAATACACCCTCCACGCCCTCCACGCACAGGAGGCTGTCCAGGTTGTCCAGCGCCCGCGCCGACTCCACCTGCACCAGCAGGCACATTTCCTCGTCGGCCCTGGCGAAGTAGTCCTGCACCAGGTTCCAGCGGGCGGCGCGCGCCAGTGCGGTGCCCACGCCGCGGCTGCCGCGGGGCGGGTAGCGCATGGCGTCAACCAGTGCCGCCGCCTGTTCGGCGGTCTCCACCATCGGCACCAGCAGGGTCTGTGCCCCCAGGTCCAGTACCTGCTTGATCAGTGCGGGGTTGCCGTCCACCAGGCGCACCACGGCCTGACTGGGGGTGTTGCCGATGGCCAGCAGCTGGGCGTGCAGGCTGGCCAGGTCATTGGGAGCGTGCTCGCCGTCGATCAGCAGCCAGTCGTAGCCGCAGTGACCGCACAGTTCCGCGGACAGGGGGTTGCACAGGCCGAGCCAGAAACCGTATTGCTGGCGGTCTTCCCGGAGGGCCTGCCTGAAGGTATTGCGGGGGGTTTGCATGGTGTCTCCCATTCAGGTGAACTGGCAGCGTATTTCACCCAGGGGGCCGTAGTCGGCCCGCACCTGGTCGCCCCGCTGCACGATGACCGGCGCGGTGAAGGAGCCGGAGAGCAGGATCTGGCCCGGTTCCAGAGCGATGCCGTGGGGGGCGAAACGCCGGGCGATCCAGCAGATGCCGTTGGCCGGGTGGTCGAGCACGCCGGCGGCCAGGCCGGTTTCCTCGATGACGCCATTGCGGTAGAGCATGGCGCCGCTCCAGCGCAGGTCGATCTGCCCGGGGCGAAAACGCTGTTCGCCGACGATGATGCCGGCATTGGCGGCGTTGTCGGCGATGGTGTCCATCACCGTGCGGGTGTAGCCGCTTTCAGGGTCGACCCGGTAGCTGCGGGCGGCGATCAGTTCCAGCGCCGGCACCACATAGTCGGTTGCCGCCAGCACGTCGTCAATACCGAGGTTTTCCCCGCACAGGCGCTCCTTCAGCACGAAGGCCAGTTCCGCCTCGATGCGCGGGTCGGTAAAGTCGGCGTGGGGAATGCGGCTGTCGTTGTCAAACCACATGGACTGTAACAACACGCCGAAATCTGGCGTGTCGATCTTCATCGCCCGCTGCATCACCCGGGAAGTCAGCCCGATCTTGTAGCCGATGACCGGGTCGCCATTGGTCACCTTGCGCTGCACCCAGGCCGACTGGATGGCGTAGGCGTCGTCCATGTCCATGTCGGGAAAGCGCTGGGTCAGCGGGGATATCTGCCGGCGGGATTGCTCCGCCTGGTACAGGGCGCTGGCCGCGGCATCGATCTGCTTCCGGTCCAGCGTGGTCATGCCAGATACTCCTGGATGTTGTTCCTGTTGTATTTCAGTACCGGCTCCAGCTCCTTCATCTCGAAGGACATGGCTACCCCGCGTGTCTCGAAACTGTCGGCGAAATGCGCTTCGTAGACCTGGAACAGGGCGTGCGCCGCGCTTTCCTTCTCCGCCATGCTGCGCCCGCTGCCGATCAGCGCCGTCAGATGGACGAACAGGTGGCCGGGGTTGCCATCGGCGATGCGGTAGTCGTGGCAGGTGTAGGCGCGGCTGCGAATTCCCTTCAGGGGAAACAGGCCAGTGCCCAGCGCGCTGTCGTGCAATTTTTCAAACAGCGCCGGCAGTGCCAGCTCCTCGCGGCTGATATTGTCGGAATATTCGAGCACAAAATGCACGGCGAGACGCTCCTAGCGTTTGCCCAGTTCAGGCACCTTGTGGGTGCCGTGGGCCATGCACACGTTCTTGGTTTCCATGTAGAACTCGAAGCTGTAGTCGCCACCGTCGCGGCCAATGCCACTCATTTTCACGCCGCCAAAGGGAGAGGGCAGGTTGCGGTTGTTCTCGGAGTTGATCCACAGCATGCCGGTCTCGATGCGGTGTGCCAGGCGCATGGCGCGACCGTGATCGGTGGTCCAGGCGTAGGCGGCAAGGCCGTAGGGGCTGTCGTTGGCCATGGCGATGGCGTCTTCCTCCGTGTCGAAGCTCAGGGCGGTCAGCGCCGGGCCGAAAATCTCTTCCCGGGCGATGCGCATGTCGTTGCTGGCCTCCACGAACAGGGTTGGCTGCACGTAGTTGCCCCTGCTGTCCACATCGTCGCCCTGGTAGCGCTGGCCGCCCACGGCGATGGTGGCGCCGTCCTCCCGGGCGACGTCCATGTAGCTCAGCACTTTCTCGCAGTGGCTGCGGTGAATCAGCGGGCCGACCTCGGTATCCGGATCCAGCGGGTGGCCCACGCGCAGCTTGCCCACCCGCTTCCTGAGCGCCGCCAAGAAGCGATCGCGAATGCCGGACTGGATCAGCAGCCGGCTGCTGGAGGTGCAGCGCTGGCCGTTCAGGCTGTAGAGCATGAACACCACCGCGTCCAGGGCGCGCTCGAAGTCGGCGTCGTCGAACACGATGATCGGGTTCTTGCCGCCCAGTTCGAAGTGGATGCGTTTCAGCGTGGGTGCCCCCTGGGCCATGATGTGGGAGCCGGTAAGCGATTCGCCGACGAAGGCGATGGCGCGAATGGCCGGGTGTTCGGTGAGGCGCCTGCCCACGCTTTCACCAAAGCCGTTGACGGTATTCCACACCCCCCGCGGCAGGCCGGCCTGTGCGCTGACTTCGGCCAGGATTGCGGCGGACAGCGGGCTGAATTCCGCGGGCTTGTGCACCACCGTGCAGCCCGCCGCCAGCGCCGGCGCGATCTTCCCGGTGGCCAGCATGAAGGGTGTGTTCCAGGGAGTAATGATACCCACCGGGCCGATGGGGGTGCGCAGGGTCAGGTTGGAGTGCTCCGGCTGGTAGAGCGCGCGGCCGTTGCGCGCCTCCGGGGCCTTGTCGGCAAAGAAGCGGAAGTTGGCGGCGCCGCGCACCGCGGCCTGTTTCATGAAGCGCAGGGGCTGGCCGCAGTCCATGCTTTCCACCAGGGCAATTTCCTCGGCGCGCTCCACCAGCAGGTCGGCGAAGTGATTGAGGATTTTCTTGCGCTCCTGGCCGGGGAGATCGCGCCAGCCGGCGAAGGCCGCTTGCGCGGCGCTGCAGGCAGCGTCCATGTCGGCGGCGGCGCCGGCGGCCACCTGGCCCAGGCTGGTGTTGTCCACCGGGGTGGTGTTGTCGAAGAACTCCCCCCGGGGTGTGGTCCAGTGGCCGTCGATGAAGTGGGTGAGCGGCTGCTCGCGAAAGCGCCGCAGGTAGTGTTCCGCCCGGGACAGGTTGTGTGCGAGATCGGACATGGTGGAGCCCCCGTGGTTGTGAAATAAATATAACATGTTAAGTAAAAAAAAGCCATAGGCGGGGTGGTTTCTCTGTAATTATGGGATAATATGGCAATTGGTGGCGGAAAACGCCGTAAACAACGCTTGTTTATATTAATGAGTTAAATATAATTGAGTATTGAGTGAATGGTGCTGAACGAAAAGGTGCTCGGCCCGACCGCCGGCTCCGGCCCCGGTTGTCGATACATGTCGTGAGCCCATCCTTGCGGGTTCGGGCGCGACAGGCCCAAAAAGAGGGGCCGGCCAGCGGCCTGGTGCGGCGGTAAGCCTTGAGTCAGGAGCATTGCCGGGTATTGAAACTGATGGGCCAAAGAAAGGCCGGGAGGATGCGATGCGGCTCGCTACATTCAGTCAGCAGGGAGCGGTTTGCTGGGGGGCGGTCATCGAGGAGGGCGGGGAGGACCGGGTGGTCGAGCTCGGCGATGTGGCGCCGACCCTCAAGGCGGCCATCGAGGTCGGGGCGCTATCGTCCCTTGACCTGCGGGGGCGGCCTTCGCTTTCTGTTTCCGGCATCCAGTGGCTGCCGCCGATCGGGGCGCCGGAGAAAATCCTCTGTATTGGCGTCAACTACGCCAATCGCAACGCCGAGTACCGGGATGGCAGCGAGGCGCCGAACAGGCCCAGCGTGTTTATCCGCTTCCCCGACTCCTTCACCGGTCACGACCAGCCGCTGATCCGGCCGCCCGAGTCACGCCAGCTCGACTACGAGGGCGAGATCGTGGTGGTGATCGGCCGGGCCGGGCGCCGCATTGCGCGGGAGCGGGCCTTCGAGCATATCGCCGGGCTCACCATCATGAACGAGGGCACCCTGCGGGACTGGGTGCGGCACGCCAAGTTCAACGTGACCCAGGGCAAGAACTTTGTGCGCTCGGGATCGATGGGGCCCTGGCTGGTCACTGCCGACCAGTTCAGCTCGCAGTCCCTCGAGGACATGCGCGTCACCACCCGTGTCAACGGCGAGCTGCGGCAGGACGATACCACTGCCAGCATGATGTTTCCCATCGCCTTCATCATTGAATACCTGTCGACCTTCTGCGAGCTCAAGCCCGGCGACGTGATTGCCACCGGCACGCCCAACGGCGCCGGCGCGCGTTTCGACCCGCCACGTTACCTCAAGCCCGGTGACGAGGTGGAAGTGGTCGTGGAGGGCGTGGGCAGGTTGCGCAACGGCGTGGCGGACGAGCTGCTGTAGCCGCCATGCGCGATTTCCACCGGTCGCTGCCGATGTCGCTGCTCAAGGCGCGGGAGGCGGTCATGAGGAAGTTCATTCCCCACCTGCGCTCGCATAACCTCTCGCCACAGCAGTGGCGCGCCCTGCGTGCCCTGTTCGATGCCTTCGAGGCGGAGCAGCCGGAGGTGGAAATGACCACGCTGGCGCAGCAGTGCTACCTGCTGATGCCCAGCCTGTCGCGCATCGTGCGCCACCTGCAGGGGCGCGGGCTGATTGCCCGCCGCTCCTGCGAGGTGGATCAGCGTC
>JBKDZQ010000069.1:0-3628 GCA_047971325.1 Parahaliea sp. | reverse complement strand
CTGCTCTTCATTTTCCGCCGGCGGTGGTTCCCCGGTCCCGTCACCGCCGGCGTTCGATGGCTGCTGTGCTTCCTCGGGCTGGTCGCCATCCTGTTGTCCCTGCTGGTCATTTTGTTGTTGCTGGTCCTGTGCGGATTGCTGGTCCTCGGACCCGGAAGGGCTCTGGTCGCCATTCGACGGGTTTTGCTGCGGGTTCTCACCCTCGCCCTGATCCTGCTGCTGATCCTGCTGCTGATCCTGGTCTTGCTGGTCCTGATTCTGCTGCTGCTGTTGTTGCTGTTTCAGGCTCTCGACCAGTGCCAGGTTTGCTTTGGCGTCCTCCTGACCGGGACGACGTTCGAGGGACTTCCGGTAGGCGTCGATGGCGCCGTCGAGGTCGCCGGCACGGGCCAGGGCGTTACCCTGGTTGTACCAGTCGTCGCTGCCATCGCCACTGCCGAACTGTGTCGCCGCCCCCGCGTAGTCGCCCGCCTGGTAGGCGGCGGTACCTGCCCAGGAGGGGTTTTCAAACAGGGCGCTGGCGCCCTTGGCGTCGCCCGCATCCAGGGCGCGCTTGCCCTGCTGGTCCGGGGTCAGCCACCACCCGTCCCAGCCCTGGGCGGCTGCCGGCTGGGGGTTGCTCAGGCAGAACGCGCCCAGCAGGGCGCCCAGCAACACACCGCGGCGAAACAGCGCGGCGGCTGCGGGCAGCAGCAGCAGTATCAGCAGGTAGCCCTGGTCCTGCCACTGGTCGGCTTGCCGCACGCCACCTTCCTGCAGGGCTGTATCAAGGCTGTCCGGGTTGGCGATCTGTGCCAGGTCGGTGTTGTCCACCCGCAGCGGCAGGTAGCGGCCGCCGCTGCGCCGGGCGAGCTCGGCGAGACTGGCGGCATCCATGGCCGGCACCACGATGGTGCCGCCGCCGTCTTTCAGAAAACCGCCTTTTGGCAGTGGCAGCGGCGCACCGGTGGCGGTGCCGACGCCCATCACCAGCAAGTCCACACCGGCTCCGGTCACGGCGCTGGCGATGGTTTTTTGCTGGTCGGCGGCTACCGCGTCGCTCAGCAGCAGGATGCGCCCGCCGGGGGCGCCCCCGCTGCGCAGCAAGCCAAGAGCCAGCTCCACCGCCGCGGCCGCATCACTGCCGGGCAGGGGCATCATGTCGGGGTTGAGGGAAGGCAGCAGGTTGATGATGGTGGCGATGTCGTCGGTCAGGGGGGTGACCACGTGGGCATCGCCGGCAAAGGCCACCAGCGCGGTTTGGCCCTCGTCGCGCTGGTGCAACAGGTCGATGATTTTCTGTCGCGCCTGGTCCAGGCGGGAAGGGGCCAGGTCCGCCGCTTTCATCGAGTAGCTGAGGTCCAGCACGACCACCAGTGCGTCGGCGCTTTGCTGCACTGGTTGTGGCATCTGGCGCAGGCTCGGTCCGCTGAGGGCCAGGGTGGCCAGCAGCCAGGCCAACAGTACCCAGGGCCAGACCCGGTGGCTGCGGGCGGTGGCAGGCTGGTCGACCAGATGCGCCAGTAGTTGCGGATCGATCACGCTGCTCCAGCTGCCCGCGTGGCGGCGAGCCAGGCGCAGGGCCAGGGCCAGCAGCAACGCCGGCAGTGCCAGCCACAGCCATTCCGGGCGTATCAGGTGCAGGGTGCCAAGATTCATGGCGTATCGCCTCCGGCGGACCGTTCCCGTTCGCCGCGCTGCAGCAGGCCGGCCCGCAGGCAGTGGCGCAGGGCCAGCAGAAAGCTCAACAGCAGGGCCGCCGCCAGCGGCCAGTGCCCCAGGGCGCGGCGCGGACGGTACAGGCTGCTCTGCTGCGCCACCGGTTCCAGTTGGTCCAGCAACTGGTAGATGCCCACCAGCTCCTTGGGATCGCGGGCGCGGAAATAGCGGCCGCCGGTCTGTTCGGCAATGGCCTTGAGGGCATCCTCGTCCAGCTCCGCCGAGGGATTGATCTGGCGGCTGCCGAAACCGGAGCCGAACAGCCCGGGCAGGCTCAGCCGGTCGGCGCCGATGCCGATGGTGTAGATGCGAATGCCCTGGTCCCGGGCCAGGCGGGCGGCATCCAGTGGTTGCACCGAGCTGGCGGTGTCCTGGCCGTCAGTGAGCAGGATCAGCACCCGGCTGTCCGCCGGGCGCTCCCGCAGGCGCTTGACGGCGAGGCCAATGGCGTCGCCGATGGCGGTTTCCTGCCCGGCGAAGCCGATCTGCGCCTCTTCCAGAAAACCCCCGACTGTGCCGGTGTCGAAACTCAGGGGCGACTGCACATAGGCCCGGCTGCCGAACAGGATCAGCCCCAGGCGGTCACCTTCCCGGCGGCTGATAAAATCCGCCCCCACCACCTTGACCGCGTCGATGCGTCGCAGCTGGCGCTGGTCGACCAGCATGTCCTCCATGCGCATGCTGCCGGAAATGTCCACCGCCATCATCAGGTCGCGGCCGCTGTTGGGCAGCTCCACCGCTTCTCCCACCCACAGGGGGCGGGCGGCGGCCAGCAGCAGGCACAGCCACAGCAGCGACAGCAGTACCAGCAGTGGCCAGTTGCCGGCGCGGCGGGTGCTTTTACCGCGCTCCTGGCTGAGGCTGCGCCACTCGTCGAAGAAGGGTGCCCGCAGGGCGGCCTGGCGGCTGCTGGCCGGGGGCAGGGTGCGCCGGATGAGCCAGGGCAGCGGTAGTAGCAGCAACATCCAGGGCCATTGCCATTCGATCATGGGGCGGCCTCGTGGTGTTGAATCCAGCGCCGGCTGGCCCGGTACAGGGTCTCGCGTTCCGGTGCGCTCGCCGATGGCGGCTGGTACAGTGCCTTGAAATCGGTGTCGAACAGCGGCGTCGCCTGGCCCGCGGTGCGGTTGAGGAAGTCACGCCAGGGCGCGCCACTGAGGGCGGCCACCTGTTGGGCGGGAAAACTGCGCAGGGCCACGCCCTTGAGCAGGCGGTTGCAGCGGGCGCCAAAGCCGGCCGGGTTGTCCGCCGGCCAGCTGGCTTGCAAACGGTCGAGGGCGGTGATGGCCTGGCGGCGGTAACGGCGCGCGCGGTGACGTCGCCACCACAGCCACGTCACGCCGGCCAGCAGCAACAGGCACAGCAGCGCCAGCAGCCACCAGCCGGGTGCCGGCGGCCACCAGGGTGGATCGGCGGGCAGCCGCAGAGGTTTGAGTTGGGCCAGTGGATCGTTCGCCTGCACACTCAGCTCCGGGTGTTGCCATAGTAGCGCTGCAGCGCCGGAAAGGGGGCTTCGGCGGTGGATAACTGCAGCAGCGGTATGCCCAGCCGTTGCAGTTCGGTGGCCAGCTGTTCGGCCCGCTCCCGGGACTGGCGCTGATAGCGCTGGCGCAACTGCCGGTCGGCAGTGCTGAGTTCGGCCCGGTGCTCACCGTCGGTCACCGCGTAGAGCCCGGCCCGGGGCAGCTCCTGTTCCAGCGGATCGCGGCAGGCCAGGGCGGTAATTTCGGTGTGCTGGGCGAGCTGGTAGCCGTGCTCCCGGGCCCCGCTCTCCAGGGCTCCCTGGAAGTCGCTGATGAGGTAGATGCTGCTGCCGGGTCGGGCCACCCGGCGCAACTGGCCGAGCATGGCAGCGAAGCCGCCGCTGTCCCCGGCGGGGGGCAGCGGTAGCCGGCGGTTGTAATCAACCAGGGTCGAGAGTATGGCCAGC
>JBKDZQ010000068.1:0-6951 GCA_047971325.1 Parahaliea sp. | reverse complement strand
GCCCGCCATGAGCAGATACCGCCCGCCGCGCCGCCGCGGCTCAGCCTACATTACCCCCGAGGGTGAGGCCACCCTGCGCACCGAACTGCACCAGCTGTGGAAGGTGGAGCGCCCGGTGGTCACCCAGGCCGTGCACGAGGCCGCCAAGAACGGCGACCGCTCGGAAAACGGCGACTACATTTATGGCAAGCGACGGCTACGCGAGATCGACTCGCGGGTGCGCTTTCTCAACAAGCGCCTGGACGAACTGAAGGTGGTGGACCGACCGCCCGAGGATACCGGCAAGGTGTTTTTCGGCGCCTGGGTAACCCTGGAAAACGAGCACGGCGAGGAACAGGTGTGGCGCATCGTTGGTCCCGACGAATTCGACCTGGGCGCCGGCAAACTGAGCATGGACTCCCCCATGGCCCGGGCCATGCTCGGCCGACGGCTGGACGACGAGGTCACCGTCAGCAGCCCCGCCGGCGAGCGGCAGTTCTGGATTACCGCCGTCAGTTACCAGCCACCGCCACACTGAAAGCGCTACCCGCCCGGCTATTCCAGCGCCGCGTAGATCATGGCCTCCAGCTGACCGCGAAAATTGAAGGTACTGGAGGGCGTCAACTGGGTCATGAACAGTACGGTCAGGTCTTCCTCTGGATCCACCCAGAACAGGGTACTGGCCAGGCCGCCCCAGAAAAAGCTGCCGGCGGTGGCAGGGTAACCGTTGGCGACCGGATCCAGCTTCACGGCAAAACCGAGACCAAAGCCCACTCCCTCGTACAGGGTTTCGCTGAAGCTGCCAATGGCGATCTGCGACAGGTCCACGCCCCCCGGCAGGTGATTGCGGATCATGTAGTCGAGGGTGCGCGAGCCAATGATGCGCTGACCGTCGAGGGTACCACCATTTTGCAGCATCTGACAGAAACGGTAGTAATCCGCCACGGTGGACAGCAGGCCACCGCCGCCGGAATGGAACTCCCGGTTCTGGAACTGGGTGGCGCGGCCATCATCGTTCATCACCAGTTCCTTGTGGGCGTTGCGCTCGTAGCAACTGGCCAGTCGCGACACCTGCTCGGGCCGCACATTGAAGGTGGTATCCACCATGCCCAGCGGCCGGAACAGCACCTCCTCAAGGTATTCCGGCAGCGACTTGCCGCTCATCACCTCGATCAGATAGCCGCACACATCGACACCCAGTGAATAGTTCCAGCGCTGGCCCGGCGAAAATTCCAGAGGTAGCTGTGCCAGCTGGACGATCATGTCCTTGAGCGTATAACCCGGTTGCGGGTTGCCCACCTGCAACTTGCGGTAGGCGTAATCGATATTGGATTCACGCAGAAAATCGTAGGTGAGCCCGGAGGTGTGGGTGAGCAGATCGCGAATCGTCATCGGCCGCGCGCAGGGCACCGTTTCAAACAGCGGAAACGCCCCGGCCTTGCGCACGCGGATATCCCGAAACTCCGGGATGAAACGGTGTACCGGGTCGTCGAGCGAGAACAGCCCGCGCTCATGGAGTGTCATCAGTGCCAGCGAGGTGATCGGCTTGGTCATGGAATAGATGCGAAACACGGTATCGCTGGTCATGGCCTCGCCACGGACAATATCCCGCTGGCCGGCAACATCGAGATAGCAGGGGCGGCCGGCGCGGGCAACCAGCGTGACAAAGCCGGGGATCTTGCCCGGCTCGAGATAGGCGCGACGCAGATGCTCACCAACACGGGCGAGCTGGCGGCTGTCGAGGCCAACGGTTTCGGGGCTGACCAGTTCCATGAGCATTCCTTGATTTTCCCGGTTGTTGTGGGGTTGTATAGATTAAAGCAGGCAGTGTCAGGCCTCAGCAGCGGTCTGGCAAGCCTGCCGCGCCAGTGACGGCGCTGCAGCCGGACACTACAGCCCCAGCTGGCGCAGGCGGTCACGCAGATCCGGCAGCACCTCCTGTTCAAACCAGGGATTGCGACGCAACCACAGATTGTTGCGCGGCGAAGGGTGCGGCAGGGGCAGGAACCGCGGCCCGAAATCGCGCCAGCGCCGCACTCTCGCGGTCAGGGTGGCGTCCTCCGCATCCAGGTAGTAGCGCTGGGCGTAATTGCCAACCAGCAGGGTCAGCGCCAGCTTTGGCATCCGCTCCAGCAGCGGCGGGTGCCACTGGGGTGCACAGACCGGGTCGGGCGGCAAATCGCCGGACCTGCCCCGGCCGGGGTAGCAAAAGCCCATGGGCACGATGGCAATGCGCGCCTCATCGTAAAAGGCCTCCCGGTCCAGTTGCAACCAGTCGCGCAGGCGGTCACCACTGGGGTCGTTCCAGGGGATGCCGCTGCGGTGCACTTTGGTGCCGGGCGCCTGGCCCACGATCAGCAGGCGGGCTGTCGGGCTGGCGGCGAGCACCGGCCGCGGCCCCAGTGGCAGACGCTCCTCGCAGAGGCGGCAGTCACGAATCGTCGCCAGCAGGGTTTTCATTTTCGCCACTCTGGAGGCACTCACCGACAGTGCCCCGAAGTGGCCGCGGCTCTGCTCAAAAAACAGCCACTTGATTGCCCATCACCGGCGCGGCTGCTAATATCCCGCCCTCGAAATGCCATCCCAACACCTACCGTATCGCTACCGCCCGGAGTCACCGTGAGCCGACCGTCCCTCGTTGATCTGGAACATCGCCAAGAGTTCATCCAACGCCATATCGGGCCGACTGTCAAACAGCAGCAGGACATGGCGGCGGTGCTGGGCTACGACAGCGTGGATGCGCTGATCGACGATACCGTGCCGGCGGCCATCCGCCGCCAACCGATGAACCTCCCGGGGCCACGCACGGAACAGGAGGTCATCGCCAGGCTGCGCGCGCTGGCGCAGCAGAACCAGGTGTTCAAATCCTTTATCGGCGCCGGCTATCACAACACCTATACCCCGGCGGTGATCCAGCGCAATGTGCTGGAAAATCCGGGCTGGTACACCGCCTACACACCCTACCAGCCGGAAATTTCCCAGGGCCGGCTGGAGGCGCTGCTCACCTTCCAGCAGATGATCATGGACCTCACCGGCATGGAGTTGGCCAACGCCTCCATGCTCGACGAGGGCACCGCCGCCGCCGAGGCCATGACCCTGCTGCAGCGGGTGAACAAGAAGAATCGCAGCCAGACCTTCATCGTGGCCGAGGACTGCCACCCCCAGACCATCGCCGTGGTAAAAACCCGGGCCGAAGCCCTGGATATCGAGGTGGTGGTGGGTAAACCGGAGGAACTGGTCGGCGCTACCGATGCCTTCGGCGTGCTCTTGCAATACCCCGGCACCTACGGCCACCTCGACGACATCGGCCCGCTCATCGACCGCGCCCACCAGGCGCAGACCTTGGTCACCGCCGCCGCCGACATCATGGCCCTGCTGCTGGTGAAATCCCCCGGCGAACTCGGTGCCGACGCGGTGGTGGGCAACAGCCAGCGCTTCGGTGTACCAATGGGCTTCGGCGGCCCCCACGCCGCCTTCTTCGCCACCCGCGACGCCTACAAGCGATCCACCCCCGGGCGCATCATCGGCGTGTCCATCGACCGCCGCGGCAACCAGGCCCTGCGCCTGGCCATGCATACCCGCGAACAGCACATCCGCCGGGAAAAAGCCACCAGCAACATCTGCACCGCCCAGGCCCTGCTGGCCATCATGGCGGTGTTCTACGCCATGTATCACGGCCCCGCTGGCTTGCAAAGAATCGCCCAGCGCATCCATCGCCTGACCAGCCTCTTGCACAGCATGCTGGGCAGCGCCGGCCTGACTGCCGACAACAGGCGATGGTTTGACACCCTCACCTACAGTGTGGGCGAGGATCGCGAGCGCATCGTCGAACGCGCACTGGCAAAAGGCATCAACCTGCGCCTGACCACCGACGGCAGACTGGGCGTGACGCTGGACGAAACCACCACCGCCGCGGACATCGACACGCTGGTGGAAATCTTCAGCGGCACAGCGCCCACCACTCCCTGTGCCAGCCTCGACACACAGATTGCCGAGCTGGCAGGCATTCCAGATAGCCTGCGAAGAAAAGTGGACTACCTCAGCCACCCGCTGTTCAACGACTACCACTCGGAAACCGAGATGCTGCGCTACCTGCGCCGGCTGGAAGAAAAGGACATCGCCCTCAACCGCGCCATGATCCCGCTGGGCTCATGTACCATGAAGCTCAATGCCACCACCGAAATGCTGGCCATCACCTGGCCCGAGTTCAGCCAGCTGCACCCCTTCGCCCCCGCCGAACAGACCCTTGGCTATCAGACCCTGCTGGCGGAGTTGGAGCACATGCTCAGGGAATGCACCGGCTACGACGCCATCTCCCTGCAGCCCAACGCCGGCTCCCAGGGTGAGTACGCCGGGCTGCTGGCCATCCGCCGCTATCACGAGAGCCGCGGTGACCAACAACGCAACGTCTGCCTGATCCCCTCCTCCGCCCACGGCACCAATCCCGCCAGTGCCGCGCTGGCGGGCATGAAGGTGGTGATTGTCGAGTGCGACAGCAGGGGCAACGTCGATATGGACGACCTGCGCCTGAAGGCCGGGCGCCACACCGACGACCTGGCTTGCATCATGGTCACCTACCCTTCCACCCACGGGGTGTTCGAGGAGTCCATCATCGAGTTGTGCGAGGTGATCCACGCCCACGGCGGGCAGGTCTATGTGGATGGCGCCAACCTCAATGCCCTGGTGGGACTGGCGGCACCCGGCAGGTTTGGTGCCGACGTCTCCCACCTCAACCTGCACAAGACTTTCTGCATTCCCCATGGCGGCGGCGGCCCGGGCATGGGCCCGATCGGTGTTGGCGGCCACCTGGCTCCCTTCCTGCCCACCAACCCGGTGCGTCCGGTGCCGGGCCTCGACGAAGACAACGATGTGGTCTCCGCCACCCCCTATGGCAGCGCCTCCATCCTGCCTATCTCCTGGGCCTATATCGCCCTCATGGGCGGCGAGGGCCTGACCCTGGCATCCAAGGTGGCCATCCTCAACGCCAACTACATCGCCCACCGCCTCAAGGAGCACTACCCCATTCTCTACACCGGCACCAGCGGCAACGTGGCCCATGAGTGCATCGTCGATATTCGCCAGTTGAAAGAGGACAGCGGCATCTCCGAGGAAGACATCGCCAAGCGCCTGGTGGACTTCGGCTTCCACGCGCCCACCATGAGCTTTCCGGTGCCGGGCACCCTGATGGTGGAGCCCACCGAATCCGAGTCCCGGGCTGAACTGGACCGTTTCTGCGACGCGCTGATCGCCATTCGCGAGGAAATCCGCGCCGTGCAGGAGGAAAAGCTGGATACCAGGGACAACCCCCTGGTCAATGCCCCCCACACCCTGAAAGACCTGATCGCCAGCAACTGGGAGCACCCCTATAGTCGTGAACAGGCCGCCTACCCCGTAGCTTCGCTGCGCGCCGGCAAATACTGGCCGCCGGTGAACCGGGTGGACAACGTGTATGGGGACAGAAACCTGCACTGCTCCTGTCCGTCGGTGGACAGTTATCGGGAGTGATCTGCTGTTGTAGCGGGCAAACATGCGCAGCGCTACCTCGCCGACGTCCAATACCGTTTCAATCGGCGAGCCGATTTATCAGTGCTGATTCCCCGGCTGGCCTTTGCTGCGTTGCGGACTGGTCATGCCCTACAGGCTCCTGGAAACAAGCTTATGATCAGTGGTAATCAGGGGGTACTTACAGGGCCTGGTGGCAGCGGGAGTATGTAGGCCGATAGTGGCTCGTTACCGCCTGGCGCCTGCCGGCAACAAGGGACCGGACAGGCGACTGAAGGTACGGCGAAAGGGAAACAGCAGATGTCCTTCGGTGTACAGCATGGGCAGGGGAACCGCGGCTTCGACATACAGCGGCACCTTTCTGTCATAGCACTCATCGACCAAGGCGATAAAGCGCCGCACGCTGTCATCGGTGACGGACAGGGCTGGCAGCTCCCGCTCCCCGGCGGCTACCCGCTCGACGCCGTCCTCCGTGCCCCGCGCAATGCCGGCGGGGCGCTGGCGGGCACTGAGCGCGGGGACTTCGGCAAGCAGGATATTGGGAAAGCGGTCACACAGGGCGATAAAATCCAGCGCCGAAAAGGGCTGCCCGCACAGATCCGCAAAGCGCAGCCAGATCGCAGCGGCACTGTAGCCCTTCACGGACAGCCGGCGGCCGCCAAGTACCAGGGTGCCCTCGGTGACCGGCAGGTTATCACTCAGGCGGGAAAAGACCCTTTGCAGAATCTGGCGATCTCTCACCCAGTAGCGCTGGCAGGCATCCCCCGCACGCAGGCGGTGATCCATCCCACCATCCACCTCCACCACCCGCATATGCCATTGCAAGGCTCCAATGGCGGGCAGGAAGCGCTGGCGATTGAAGCCACCCGCGTACAGCTGTTCCGGGGGCTGGTTGGAGGTGGCGACCATCACTATGCCGGCCTCGAACATGGCCTGAAACAGGCGCCCCAGCAACATGGCGTCGCCGATATCACTGACAGACAGTTCATCGAAGCACAGCACACGCAGCTCCCGGGCCAGCTCCGCCGCCAGTTCCCGCAGCGGATCGACCGTGCCGGTCAACGCAAACAGACGGCGGTGCACCCACTGCATGAAGTTGTGGAAATGCTGCCGTCGCGATGGTAGCTGCAAACCCTGATGAAACATGTCCAT
Organism: Parahaliea sp.; assembly: GCA_047971325.1. Taxonomy (GTDB): domain Bacteria; phylum Pseudomonadota; class Gammaproteobacteria; order Pseudomonadales; family Halieaceae; genus Parahaliea. Next base: position 318 of record JBKDZQ010000068.1, on the reverse strand, counting down.
CAGCCAGGTCTTGCCGCGACCCACCGGCCCCCAGAGATAGACCCCGGTACAAGTCCGGGAAGCATCCGTATGCAAGTTGCGATAGCAGCTTTCGAGGACTGCGACAGCCCGCCCCTGGGAATGGTCGGCCACGAAGCCATCCTGGTTTTGTGCGCAGTGGTAGGCCTGTGCGGGGGACAGAGAAGGCATGGCGGGCAGGCGATTTTTTCAGCGGTTGGCTCTTACCGTATAACGGCGCCGGAAATCCAGTGTCTCATTGCCAGAGAATGTTGGATAGTGCCGTCACACGAATTTTAGCCACAACACGCGCCCGCCTCA
>JBKDZQ010000067.1:0-2626 GCA_047971325.1 Parahaliea sp. | reverse complement strand
CATCATTCGTCTAATCACTGCGTCTTTACGCTCTTGCGAATATCGTGTCATTACTCATTCCTGAGCGCCCCCCGAATATTGATGAAAAACTAGACGCGACAACTATCCTGACACGGGGGGTCACCCGGCCCAACCCGGCGCGGCAGACACAACTGGGGACGGCGGGGGTTCCGGTGAAGACTTTCCGCTTCGGCGGTCGACTCAGCCCGGCGAGTCACTGGCGCTACCGCCGGGCCATTCGCCAACTGGCCCCTGACGTGGTGCTCACTTACATGAACCGGGCTAGCCAGTGCACCCCTGCGGGCGACTACCGGCTGGTGTGCCGCCTGGGCCACTACTACGATCTCAAGTACTACAGCCACGCGGATCACTGGATCGGGATCACCCGCGGCATCTACGACTATCTGGTGCGTGGTGGTATGCCAGCAGCGCGGGTACATCAGGTGGGCAACTTTGCCGAGGAGACCACCCCTATGCCGCTACCGCGCGCGGCCTTCGATACCCCCGACGGCGTCCCCCTGCTGCTGGCGGCGGGACGAACCCATCGCAACAAGGGTTTCGACGTGCTATTACAGGCCCTTGTAGAACTGCCAGAAACCTGGCTCTGGTTGGCCGGTGACGGGCCGGAGCGCGCCACCCTGGAGAAATTCTCCCGCGAGTTGGGAGTGGCGCCCAGAGTGCGCTTTCTCGGCTGGCGAGACGACGTGGACGCGCTGATGCGCAGCGTCGACCTTTTTGTTTGCCCCTCGCGGCACGAGGGACTGGGCAGCATCGTCCTGGAGTCCTGGTACCACCGATGCCCAATTGTGGCGACCCGTTCGCAGGGTCCCGGAGAGTTGATCGAGGAGGATGTCACGGGCCTGCTTACTCCAGTGGACGAGGCACCGGCGCTGGCGGCGGCTGTGCGCTCCCTGCTCGAATCCCCTGCCACCGCGCGGGCACTGGCGGCCAATGCCCGCAGCCACTACGACCGCGAGTACAGCCGCGCGCGCATCGCGCAGTGCTACAACGAGCTGCTCCACCAGATTGCGGTCGGTGATACAAAACGCCCACAGGTGGGAATGTACTAATTTCAAGAGAACTGTGAATAGACGAAGTAGGCGATCTATGGCTGCAGGAGCACCAACGGCCACGGCGCGGGATCTGACGATTACGGCGTCTCTGTCTGTACCAATCCCGGGCGATCTTGAAGATAGCCGATTTGGCGGAGTGTACGAACTGCTGTGGTTGTCTTAACTGAATGTCCGTAATGTCGGCGGAACCAATTAGGTGACAACGTCCGAATGCGCCGACTCATTCCCTGGCGATAAGGCGGCCCTGACTATCCGTGGCAGTATTCAATGACAGCCCCGGCACGTTGATCAACAATGGGGGTTGGGGGAGGTGCGCCCGAAAAACAGAAATTGCCCAAAATCTGAAGCGGAAACACGGCACCGCTGAACTGGAGCTAGCGTCTCTGCGGAGACGCCATCAAATCCGGCGCTCATGAAATATCCGGGCTAAAAATATTCTGAACAAAATCTGACGGTTATCTGACAAAGTGTGCGGATTACACCCCTATATTGCCGCGGACCCTGAGCAGGCTTTTGCTGCGTCGATTGAAAAGGCGGTGGGTGTTCCGGCGGTCCTGGCACAATCGGGGGATAGCGAGGGACGCCCGGAATTGCGATTAGGGTACGAATCCATACAAGAGCTTGCGGTCATCACCGCGAAACTCACCGAGCTAATGGCTGGCGCAGCAGACCTGCAGGGCGAGCTTGTATTGAGCCCTGAGACGGTGACTCAGCTCCTGGCGGCCACGATTCCAGACTAAGGCTGGCTTCAGGAAAGCCCTTAAAAAACAAGGAGCCCGGAGGCTCCTTGTCGAGTCGGCTGGAAGCCGGGAGGCTCAGCTGAAAATCAACTGGCTGAGCATGACGATGGTTGCCGCCACACAGGATGCTCCTACCACAATGATCGCGTAGTCGCGGCCTGTCAGTAGTTTGTCCTTGTCTGACTTCATCACATCATCCTCCACAGCTCGTTACCTGCTGCACGATCCAGGCAATGGTTGAGCCCACGATGGTGCCCGTCAGGGCAATGGCCTTCAGGATAAAATCGGCCTTCCATCGCCGGTTGTCACCTTAAATCTCCAGCTTTAGCCGTTCGATTTCCAGTTGCAACCGCGCATTTTCCAGTGCCAGGCGTGCCGCTTCCGGGGTCTTTTGATCAGTGTTGGGCATAGTATGCCCTCGCACTCTTCGATGACCACGGCGGGGGATTGAGCGGCGCGATTTTGACGCACATGCTGTCTTCCTCCCAGGATACCCGCACGGTAAGAGCCACCGGACCCCTTGAGCTGGCGACGAGAATCGCGAAATCCGCGTGCTCCCTCCCATTGGAAAACAACACTACCGCGTCAGCGGCTTTGTTCTCCAGTTAGGCCTGGCTCGGGTTGTCCGGGTTCTGCGTCAGTTCCCACAGCTCATCGTCGATGAGGATGGGGTTCAGGAACCCCAGGACAGGGAATCGCGCATCACCGCTTTCCGGGCAGACCAGGCCGACTGCCTTGCTGATATTGCTCATAGTAGTGCTCCTTTCGGATAGACACCGAGCAACATCGCCCATCGGGTGAGTTGCCCGATGG
>JBKDZQ010000066.1:0-4295 GCA_047971325.1 Parahaliea sp. | reverse complement strand
GGATCGTGCTGACCGACGAGGCCCATATGCCCACGGGCGATGTCGTTGGCATGCAATGCTACGAAAGCGTGGTAGCGGGGCAGGATGATGACTTCACCTGGCCGCAACTGGATGAAAATTCCGCCTGCGCCCTGTGCTACACCTCCGGCACCACCGGCAATCCCAAGGGTGTGCTGTATTCCCACCGCTCCACCATTCTTCACGCCTACGCCTCGATGATGCCCGATGTGCTGGGCGTATCGCAGCGGGACGTGGTACTGCCGATCGTGCCCATGTTCCACGTCAATGCCTGGGGCCTGCCCTACACCTGCCCCATGGCGGGGGCCAAGCTGGTCTTTCCCGGCAGCAAGATGGGCGACGGCGAGGCCCTGGCTACGCTGATCAATGAGGAACAGGTGACCCAGTCCGCGGGCGTGCCCACGGTCTGGCTGGCCCTGCTGGCCTACCTGAAGAAATCCGGCAAAACGGTCGATTCCCTGCGCTGTGTGGTGGTCGGCGGCGCCGCCTGCCCGCTGTCGGTGCAGGAGGACTTCGAACGTTATGGTGTCGAGGCCCGGGTCGGCTGGGGCATGACCGAAATGAGCCCGCTGGGCACGGTCAACGCCAGCGCCGACAGCCGCGACCAGTACAGCCCCGAGGAGTTCGCCAGGCAACGCCTGAAGGCCGGTCGCCCGGTGTTTGGCGTGGAAATGAAAATCGTCGACGAGGACAATAATGAACTGCCCTGGGACGGGGTGAGTTTTGGCTCCCTCAAGGTGCGCGGTCCCTGGATCTGTTCGAGCTACTTCAAACTCGACGGCAGTAACGCCCACGACGGGGACGGCTGGTTCGAAACCGGCGATGTGGCCACCATCGACCCTGAGGGTTACATGGCCATCACCGACCGCACCAAGGATGTGATCAAGTCCGGTGGCGAATGGATTTCCTCCATCGAGGTGGAGAACGTGGCCACCGACCATCCCAAGGTGGCGGAGGCCGCGGTAATCGGCCACTTCCACCCGAAATGGAGCGAGCGGCCCCTGCTGGTGGTGGTGCGCGCCCCGGGCGAGGAGCTCAGCGAGACGGAAATGCTGGCCTGGTTCGACGGCAAGATTGCCAAGTGGTGGGTGCCCGACGCCGTCCAGTTTGTCGACGAGCTGCCCCACGGCGCCACCGGCAAGATCCAGAAGGTGGAACTGCGGGAGCGCTTCAAGGACTTCCAGTTCCCCGGCGCCTGAGGCGGTATATCCGCAGCTCCCGGACGCTCTCCGGGGGCTGCGGGCGGCGACAGTGCTCCGGCGGCCCGCTGTTGGCCATCCGGTCGCCGTCAGCCCCTGTTTTGGCTACCCAGCAGGCTCGCCCCCGCGGTGCGCAGGCGCAGCGGATTGAGGCTGCCGTGGGCCGCCAGTGTCTGCAGGTCGCGCCAGGCCCGCGCCAGCTCGCCGTTGCGCAGGGTCGAGGCCATCCCCGACAGCAGCACCAGTTCTTCCAGCGTCTGCCGCAACCGGGTGACACCGTGGATGCACAGGGCGGAGCACAGGGCGATATCCTGCTCCCCCGGCAACTCCCCGGCCCCGGCCCGTTGCCAGATTGCTTCCGCCCGGGTGTACAGGCTGCTGGCCACCTGCTCGCACACCGCCACCGCTTCGGCGTAACGCGCAGCGCTCAGCGGGTCGCAGGCCAGGGTGGCGCCGCTGCCCGATGATCTCTTGCTGTGGGCCAGTTGCGCAAAGGCTTCCAGCATATGGCGGCCAATGCCCAGCGCCACCGCCGCCACCGGTAGTTCCGTCAGCAGCTGGAAGGGCAAGCGGTAGAGGGTGCCAGGTTGCTGGGGACAGGTCGGGTCGATGACGAACACCCGTTCAGCGGGGACAAAGGCCCGCTGTACTTCGATATCGTGGCTGCCGGTGCCCCGCATGCCGGAAGTATTCCAGGTGTCGACGATATCGACCTGGGAGGGGGCCAGGGCCACCGCCGCCAGGGCGGGAGTGCCATCAGGTGTCTCCGCCGCGTCCGCGAGCACGCAAAGGGCGGTAAACACACTGGCGTGACGGGCGCCGCTGGCGTAGGGCCAGCGGCCATCCACCAGCAGCCCGCCCTCGACGTTTTCGGCGCGACCGCAGGGCGCGCCGGAACCGGCCACTAGCGCCTCGGGGATGCCGAACAGCGCCCGGGCGACGGCGGGCGGCAGATGCGCCGAGAACAGGGCGCCGCCGTTGCCGATCATCACCAGCCAGCCGACGCTGCCCTCGGCCCGCGCCGCTGCCTCGTAGATCCGCAGCGCCTCGACCAGAGTGCAGCCACCGCCGCCCATGGAGGCCGGCACCCACAGCCGGAACAGATCCAGCCGGCGCAATTCGGACACGCTGGCGCTTGCCAGCTGGCGCTCGCGGTCGGCCTGTTCCGCGCCGCTTCGGAAGGCCGGCGTCAGGCGCTCCAGTTCCTTGATGATCCACTCGACCCGATCCGCCAAGGGTTGCTCCTCCTTATTCCGATTCGCTTTGGAGGCGGAATTGTAGCGGAGTCCGCCGGCCAGGACATGCCGGACGGCAGGGGCAGGCATGCGTTGAGCTGGCCAAAATCGGGCACGGTCACTTCCCCGGCGTCGGTATTGGCCGGCGCGCCCGGGCCGCACCTGCGCTCCCAACAAAAGCCCGTATTCTCCCTCGATCGGTCAGCAATCATCGGGAATATTTCACAAACTGAAACGTAATCACCCAACAGGCAGAGGTTTCCAAAGTGACAAGTCGTGTCAGCACCGCGTGCACCCCCCACCGGCAAGGCTTTGCGGGGCGCCTTCAAGGACACCGGGACGCCGGCCATGGGTGGCCGCGCGGTGTGTACGGCGGTGGAGCGGGCCGGTATTCGCGGTGCCCCGGCTGCGGCGGCAGGGGCCGGGTGGCGTGCTACAATGGCGCCGTTTTTTGGGCACCGCGGGGCGTCGCGGGCCCGCCGAATCACTGTAGCGACGGCGTGGAATGAGCAAAATCGGCGAATGGCTGGTACAGCAGGGCAAGATATCCGAGCGGGATGTCGAGCGCACCCTGCTGGCGCAGAACGAGATGGGCGGCCTGTTCGGCCAGGTGCTGGTGAAACTGGGCCTGGTGTCGGACCAGGATGTGGCGCTGGTCCTGTCGGAGCAGCTCGGCATTCCCCTGCGCGCCGCCACGGATTACCCCGGCGAAGCCATCGCTCTGGAGGGCGTCTCCCGGGACTTCCTGTTCAGCAATGCGGTGGTGCCCGTCGCGGCGGGCGAGGGGGAGCTCACCTTTGCCGCCACCGTGCCCCAGGACCCCTACCTCGCCAAGGCCCTCGCCCTGGCCCTGGACCGGCCGGTGCGCATCGAGCTGGGGCTGGAAGCGGACATCAACCGCGCCCTGCAGCGCCACCTGGAGAGCGGCGAGGAGCAGGACGGGGAGGAACTGGCCGACCAGTTTGCCGGCCAGAGCGACGACGAGTTCATCGAGCACCTGCGCGACCTGGCCAGCGAGGCGCCGGTGATCCGCCTGGTGAACCAGATCATCCACCGCGCGGTGGACATGGGTGCCTCCGACATTCACGTGGAGCCCTTCGAGGATGGCCTGCCCCTGCGCTACCGGGTGGACGGGGTGCTGCAGGACGCCCGCGACGCCCCCGCCGCCAGCCTGGCGCCGGCCATCGCCTCGCGCATCAAGCTGCTCTCGCACATGAACATCGCCGAGCGCCGCCTGCCCCAGGACGGGCGCATCATGACCCGGGTCAAGGGCCACGAGCTGGATTTGCGGGTGTCCACCATTCCCACCGTGCACGGCGAGAGCATTGTCATGCGGGTGCTGGACCGCGGCAGTATCCGCCTGAGCCTCAGCGACATGGGCTTTTCCGGCGATACCCTGGCCCGCTACCAGACCCTGCTGGCCCGCCCCCACGGCGTGCTGCTGCTCACCGGCCCCACCGGCTCTGGCAAGACCACGACCCTCTACGCCTCGCTGGCCTCGCTGGACTCTGAGGCACTCAAGATCATCACCGTGGAAGACCCGGTGGAGTACCAGTTGCAGGGCGTCAACCAGATTCAGGTGCAGGCCCAGATCGAGCTGAGCTTCGCCCGCGCCCTGCGCGCCATCCTGCGCCAGGATCCGGACATCATCATGATCGGCGAGATGCGCGACACCGAGACCGCCCAGATCGGCGTGCAGTCGGCGCTGACCGGCCACCTGGTGCTGTCCACCCTGCACACCAACACCGCCGCTGGCGCCATCACCCGGCTGGAGGACATGGGCGTCGAGCGTTTCCTGATCACCTCCTCGGTCAACGGCGTGCTGGCCCAGCGCCTGCTGCGT
>JBKDZQ010000065.1:0-6321 GCA_047971325.1 Parahaliea sp. | reverse complement strand
CGAGCCGCAAACAGCACTCGCCGGAGTTTCGGGCGGAAGCACTGGCCTTGGCCGAGAAGATCGGCATCTCCAAAGCAGCGCAGGAACTCGGGCTCCACAGTTCGCAGCTCTATGGCTGGAGTGTTTGGGGGTGGGAAAGGGCTTGGTCCCAAAACGGTCCCAAGCCGGACCGGGTAGAGATCTTATTTCAAGTAAATCAACCCGTTATATGGCGGAGAGCGAGGGATTCGAACCCTCGATAGGGATTAACCTATACACCCTTAGCAGGGGTGCGCCTTCAGCCACTCGGCCAGCTCTCCGGATCGTTTGTGTCGAGAGTTTCAGCAGTTGAACTTGTGTATCGCCTACCGCATGTCACCCGTCGGCACAGGCGCGGCATGATACCACAATGACAGTTAATTCAAAGCGTTGCGAGGTAATAATCACCCAGAAGATTTATCAGCTTTCGGCGCAACATCTCCATCTTCCTGAATGCGGTTGTAAATTTCTTCGCGGTGGACAGCAACATCGCGGGGGGCGTTCACCCCTATTCGCACCTGGTTGCCTTTGACCCCGAGAACGGTGACGGTAATATCGTCCCCGACCATCAGTGTCTCTCCAACCCTGCGTGTCAAAATCAGCATAGTGTCGGTTTCTCCAGTCGTGTGCCTGTTGGGTCGTGGATGGAACACGCAACATTTTCCACGCTACCGATCCAGGTGACATGGGGCAAATCATGTATGGCTAAATTACCTAGTTTTAGTTCAGTTTCACGAGATAGTAAAACCGAACCTTACTCAGAATCAGGTGCCTGAACATTAGGCAACCGATTCATCCTCCGGTTCCCGGGATAGCCCGAAGGAGGAATGCAGCGCCCGCACGGCCAGTTCCAGGAACTTTTCCTCGATGATCACGGAAATCTTGATCTCGGAAGTCGTTATCATCTGGATATTGATGCCCACCTCCGCCAGCGCGGCAAAGGCCTGGGCCGCGACACCGGCGTGGGAACGCATGCCCACGCCAACAATCGAGACCTTGGCAATTTTATTGTCGGACCGTATTTCTTCTGCATTGATATCGCGCGCCACCCGCTCAAGGATGTCCCTCGCCCTGGCCAGGTCGCCGCGACTTACCGTAAAGGTAAAGTCAGTGGTATTGTCGTCGCCCACGTTCTGGACGATCACGTCTACTTCAATATTGGCCTCGCCGATGGGGCCGAGAATGCGATAGGCCACACCCGGCATATCCGGCACACCGTGCACCGTGAGCTTCGCCTCATCGCGGTTAAAGGCGATGCCTGCAATCGTCGGCGTTTCCATTCGAGAACTGTCCTCCAGCGCAATCAGTGTGCCCGGTCCGTCTTCAAAACTGTGCAGGACCCGCAGCGGGACGTTGTACTTGCCGGCGAACTCCACAGCGCGGATCTGCAGGACCTTGGAGCCCATGCTGGCCATTTCAAGCATTTCTTCAAAGGTGATGCGATCCAGGCGCCGGGCGCCATCGACCACCCGGGGGTCGGTGGTATAGACCCCATCCACATCGGTATAGATCTGGCACTCCTGGGCCTTCAGCGCCGCCGCCAGCGCTACCGCGGTAGTGTCGGAACCGCCGCGACCGAGGGTGGTGATGTTGCCGTGCTCGTCGACACCCTGGAAGCCGGCCACCACGACCACATAGCCACGGTCGAGGTCCGCGTGCAAGCGTTCATCGTCGATCTTGCGAATGCGGGCCTTGGTGTGGGCGTCATCGGTGAGAATGCGCACCTGGCTGCCGTTGTAGCTCTTGGCCTGGACACCGCGCTTGTGAAGAGCCATGGACAGCAGCGCAGTGGTCACCTGCTCGCCGGTGGACACCAGTACATCCAGTTCACGCGGCACCGGCCGCTCCTGAATTTCGTGAGCCAGGGCAATCAGGCGGTTGGTTTCGCCACTCATCGCAGACACCACCACCACCACTTCGTGGCCCTCACGATGGAACCGGGCCACCTTGTCGGCCACCCGCTCGATGCGCTCGATACTGCCCACCGAAGTGCCGCCAAACTTCTGTACTATCAGGCTCATGCGCTCAACTCTGCGCTCAGGGTTAAAAAGGGCGCCATTAAACACCAAATGACTAGCGGATGGAAATAGCAACTGTAAAAACTGCGACTTGCTTCCAACTCAGCCGGCCAGTCGCTCCGCCACCCAGGCCGGCACCGCCTGCAGGGTACCCTCCAGCGCTGCCAGGTCACTACCACCGCCCTGTGCCATGTCCGGCCGACCGCCACCCTTGCCACCCAGCCGTGCGGCGAATTCCTTCATCAGGTCACCGGCCTTCACCCGGCCGACCAGGTCCGCGGTCACCCCCGAGGCCAGGGCAATGCGATCGCCATCCACCGCGGCCAGCAGGATAACGCCGCTGCCGAGCTTGTTCTTGCACTGGTCGAGAATATCCCGCAGGGATTTGGCATCGCCCCCCTCCACCCGGGCCGACAGCACCTTGACGCCGGCGACCTCCTCCGCCTGACTGGTGAGATCACCACCGGCGGAAGAGGCCAGCTTCTGCTTAAGCTGGGCCACTTCCTTCTCCAGCTCGCGGGTCTCGGCGCGCAGGGCTGCAACCCTGGCCACCACGTTGTCAGGGGTGCCCGTGACGGTCTCGCAGACACTCTTGAGCCGGGCAGCCAGTACCTCGATGGCCGCCAGCGCACCCGCACCCGTCACCGCCTCGATACGGCGCACGCCGGAGGCAATGCCGGATTCCGAAGTGACACGCATCAGGCCAATGTCTCCAGTGCGCTCCGCATGGGTACCACCACACAACTCCACCGAGAAGTTGTCCTCGCCCATGGCCAGCACCCTCACCTCGTCACCGTATTTCTCGCCGAACAAAGCCATGGCGCCGGCGGCGACGGCATCGTCCATGTTCATCAGGCGGGTGCTCACCGGGGTGTTGGCGCGAACCTGAGCGTTGACCAACTGCTCGATCGCCTGCAGCTCTTCGGGACTGATCGCCTCGAAGTGAGAAAAATCAAAGCGCAGGCGCTCGGAGTCCACCAGCGAGCCCTTCTGGGCCACATGTTCACCCAACACCTGGCGCAGGGCCGCGTGCAACAGATGGGTGGCCGAGTGATTCAGGCGCGTGCGCTGGCGCACACTGGCGTCCACGGCAGCCTCGAGCATGTCGCCGGCGGCCACGCTGCCCGCCAGCACTTTGACATGGTGCAAGTGATGGCCCTGGGCCCTGGTGGTGTCGGTCACCTCCAGCCGCACCCCGGGTGCCTGCAGGTAGCCGGTGTCACCCACCTGGCCGCCGGATTCAGCGTAAAACGGTGTACTGGACAACACCACCACACCCGTTTCATCCAGCCCCAGCGCCGCTACCGGCTCCCCGCCGTGCAACAGGGCTGTTACCCTGCCGCTGCCGGCCAGGGCCTGGTAACCGGTGAATTCGGTGCTGCCCTCGAGTTTCAGCACCTCGCTATAGTCAACCCTGAAGCTGCCGCTTTCCTGGGAGCGACTGCGCTGCTCCGCCATGGCCGCCTCGTAACCGGCAATATCCAGGCTCAGGCCGCGCTCGCGGGCAATGTCGTTGGTCAGGTCCACCGGAAAGCCGTAGGTGTCGTAGAGCTTGAACACCACCGCACCGGGAATTTCCGTGCCCTCGAGTTCGTCCAGGGCTTCGTTGAGGATCTGCAGGCCGTTGTCCAGGGTCTTGGCGAACTGCTCCTCCTCGGTCAGCAGGGCCTTTTCCACCTGCGCCTGCAGCTTTGCCAGCTCCGGGTAGGCCTCCCCCATTTCTGCCACCAGCGTCGCCACCAGTTGATAGAAGAAGGGACCGGTGGCACCCAGTTTGTTGCCATGGCGGATGGCGCGGCGAATGATGCGACGCAGCACATACCCCCGTCCTTCATTGCCTGGCAGTACACCATCGACAATCAGGAAGGCGCAGGAGCGGATATGATCGGCGATGACCTTGAGCGAGGGGTGCTGGCGATCGCTCACCCCCAGAATGGCCGCCGCCGCGTTGATCAGTGCCTGGAACAGGTCGATCTCGTAATTGCTGTGCACCCCCTGCATCACCGCGGCGATGCGCTCCAGGCCCATGCCGGTATCCACCGAGGGCGCCGGCAGCGGTTTCATTTCTCCACTGCTGTCGCGGTTGAACTGCATGAACACCAGATTCCAGATCTCTATATAGCGGTCGAGATCGTCGTCCTTGCTGCCCGGCGGGCCACCGGGCACCTCGGGGCCGTGGTCGTAGAAAATCTCCGAACAGGGGCCGCAGGGGCCGGTATCGCCCATCTGCCAGAAGTTGTCCTCGTCGAGGCGGGAAATACGCTCCTTCGGAAAGCCGATATCCTCCACCCAGATCCGCTCGGCTTCGTCGTCGGAGAGGTGGCAGGTGACCCACAGCCGCTCCTTCGGCAGTTGCAATTCCTCGGTGAGAAACTGCCAGGCGAAGCGGATGGCGTCGCGCTTGAAATAGTCGCCAAAGCTGAAGTTACCCAGCATCTCGAAGAAGGTGTGGTGGCGGGCGGTGTAGCCGACATTTTCCAGGTCGTTGTGCTTGCCGCCGGCGCGTACGCAGCGCTGGCTGCTGACCGCGCGCTCATAGGGACGCGGGTCGAGGCCGAGGAACGCGTCCTTGAACTGGTTCATGCCGGCGTTGGTGAACAGCAGGGTCGGGTCGTTGGCCGGCACCAGCGAGCTGGAGGGTACCCGGGTATGCCCCTGGCGTTCAAAATAGCTGAGGAAGGCCTCGCGTATCTCTACGGTCTTCATAGGGTGTCTCTGGTCGGAAAAGTCTCGGGTCAGCCCAGCATGCGCGCTTCGGACAGGTCGGCACCGGCGAGGATGTGCAGGTGCAGGTGGAACACCGTCTGGCCGCCACCGCTGCCATTGTTGACGATCAGCCGGAAGGCCTCGCTCACCCCCAGCTGGCGGGTAATGTTGCCGACCGCCAGCATCAGGTGACCCAGCAGGGCCTGGTCCTCGGGCTGGGCGTCGGCCAGTTTGGCGATTGCCTTGCGCGGAATCACCAGCACATGCACCGGCGCCGCGGGCCTGATGTCGTTGATGGCTACACAATGCTCATCTTCGTAGACAAACTCGGTGGGAATTTCGCCGCTGACGATCTTGCCAAAAATAGTATCGGACATGGGACTGTCGGTCTCCCTGCTGCTGTCTCTGTTACTGCCCCTTGAGGCTGCGTGTTTGCGTGCTGGCGGCGTGCCGCCGGGCTCAGCCCAGCTTTTCGTCGGCGGTCAACTGGCGGGCCTCGCTCTCCAGCATCACCGGTATGCCATCGCGTACCGGATAGGCCAGGCCGGAGGCCTTGCACACCAGCTCTTCCCTGTCCCTATCGTAGGTCACCGGGGCCTTGCTGACCGGGCATACCAGAATACTCAACAACTTGTCATCGATCATGATGGCCTCTAACGCCGGGGAAAACGGCCCATTATACGGCCTTTGGGCCATACTGACAGCGCCGGCACCCCGCGGGCGCCCAGATAAGAACCGCTCGCAACACGATCAGCGCCGACCCGCCCCGGGGGCATTGGCCCCACCAGCAACTGGGGGTCGATGCGGTGTTCGCGCCAGCTCACACGCCAGTCCAGGTGTGGCCCCGTGGCACGGCCGGTGGCACCCACCTCGCCGATCACCTGCCCCGCTTTGACCTCATCCCCGACCACCACCCGCACTTTGCTCAGGTGAAGGAAGGATGAAGACAGGCGATAACCGTGATCGAGAATAATGGTGCCACCGGAATAAAACAGGTCCGGCTCCGCCAGGGTCACGACTCCCGCCGCCGGCGCCCTCACCTCGGTGCCGGTGGGCACTGCCACGTCCACCCCGTAGTGCGGGCTGCGGGGCACACCGTTGTAGACCCGCTGACTGCCATAGACACCGGAGATCGGCCCGGTCACCGGCCAGTCGAAACCGGCCAGCGCCGCTGCCAGCAGCTCGGGCCGGGACACGATGCGAGCCTTGGCCCCAGCCACCAGCGCCTGTTCGCGGACAATCCTCGCCTGGTGCTCCGCCGAGGGGGTTACCGTGCGCTGGGGCACGCCCTCCACCCGCTGGATGCGATACTCGCGCTGGGCCACCACCAGTGTCTGGGTGCAGGCGCCGGGACCGGTGACCACGACCCGGACGGAAACCGGGGCATCGCGACCAAAGCCGGCGAACACGGTGCCATCGGCCAGAACATCCAGCGATTCACCTGCCAGCTCCACGGCGGAACCAGGCTCCGCCCTGGCCCAGATCAAGCCGCCCTGGCGCAGGCTGCCCTGCCAGTCGAGGCAGCCCAGGCTGGTGGCGGGCGCAAGCAACAGCCCAATCAACAGGGTGGAAAACAGCA
>JBKDZQ010000064.1:0-2589 GCA_047971325.1 Parahaliea sp. | reverse complement strand
TGCGTGGCATGAATTTCTTCAGCCTGATCAGCGAACATATCGACATCCACTATCACGTTAGCCGCCGCACCCGCGAATTTTCCCTGCATATTCGCACTCCCCGCGGCGGCCACACGGAATTGTTCGTCGAAACCTGGATGGCCGCCTGGCACCGGCTGGCGAGCTGGACCATGGGTCGCCACATTCCGCTGGAGATGGTCAGCTTTGTCCATCCCGCGCCCAGGGATGCCCACGAGGTACTCGGACTGTTCGCTTGTCCCTGCCATTTCAGCGCCCCCGGCAACAGCTTCCGCTTCAGCAGCGACTACGCCAGCCTGACCCCGGCCCAGGGTATGCTGGCACTGCGCGACTCACTCGCCACCCACGGCACTACGCCCTTCGATATCCCGGAACCGGACATGGCCTACTCCGACCTGGTGGGACAGACCATCCGCAAGCTGAGCCGCCAGTGGCCCCGGGACATGCCGGCATTTGGTAGCGTGGCCGAGGCCCTGTACATTACTCCCCAGACTCTGCGGCGCAAGCTGCAAGAAGAAGGCACTCACTTCAAGCGGCTCAAGGACGCGTTGCGGCGGGACTTTGTCCGGGAGCAACTGCGCTATTCACGGCGCTCCGTCGAAACCATCGCCGAACAGGCGGGCTTCTCCGAAAGCAGCTCACTGATACGCGCCTTCAAGCGCTGGACCGGCACCACGCCGGCGATGTTCAGGAGATCGGGTTGATCAATGGTGGCGGCCGCGCTGCGGCCACCACCGGTGATCGGATCAGAACTGCAAACGGCGGGTAAAGGCCCCATCGATCACGATGTTGGCGCCGCTGGTATAGCCGGAGAGCGGGCTGGCCAGCAGCGCCACCTGGTTGGCGACTTCCTCACCGCTGCCCATCCGCCCCAGGGGAATGGCAGCCACTGTGGATTCGTAGATTTCCGGCATGTTCTGCTTGATGTCGTCCCAGGCGCCGCCCTCGACAAAGACCGGGCCCGGACTCACGGTATTGACCCGGATGCCCTTGGGCGCCAGCTCGATGGCGAGATTGCCAGCGTAATTCAGCAGGGCCGCCTTCATGGCCCCGTAGGCAACCGGGCCGGCAAAGGCCTCGAAGGCCGCGGTGGTGGAGAAGAAAATGATCGAGGCCGACCTGGACTTCTCCAGGTGGGGCAGTGCCTGCTGCACGCCGCGCCAGGGGCCCATGACATCGGCCTCGAAACTGGTGCGCCAGCCCTCAGGGTCCGGAGCGGTGGCGCCGGCGCTCACCATCGGCACCAGAATGTCGATGCCTCCCAGCTTGTCCGCGCAATTGTCGATCCAGGCGGCGTAGGCCTTGGCATCGGTCACGTCCACCACTTCGCCGTAAACCTTCACACCCAGGGCGGAGAGCTTGGCCACTGCGGCATCCACCGCCGCCTGACTGCGCGCGCAGATACCCAGATTGCAGCCCTCCCGCGCCAGGGTTTCCGCGAGTTTCAGGCCAATGCCCTTGGTGGCGCCGGTGATCAGTGCCACTTTACCTTTGATTTGCAGATCCATAGTGCGTAATCCTCGTTATCGATTGATGTTTGCCGTTGCGGTGAGCGGTACTGTTCTGTCGTGCACCGGCCGCTGGCCCCGGTTGCGCTGCCAGTCTCAGGCGACTGACTGCAATTCCCTGAAACGGTGCAGGTGGTAGTCCCGGTTGCCAAACCAGCTTTCCAGCAGGGTGATGCGTTTAAAGTAGTGGCCGACGTTCAGCTCATCGGTCATGGCGATACCCCCGTGCAGCTGGATGGCATTCTGGCCGACGAAGCGACCCGCCTTGACACTGCGGGCCTTGAGGGCGGAGATCAGTTTCGCCGCGTCCTCGCTGTCGCGATCCAGGCTGGCCGCCGCCGCCAGCATCAGCGAGCGGGTGAGTTCCACCTGTACGAACATGTCGGCCATGCGATGTCGCAGCACCTGGAAGGAGGACAGGGACTGGCCAAACTGCTTGCGCTGGCTGGTGTAGTTCTGCGTTGCCTGCAACAGTGCGGTCATGGCTCCGACGGCCTCGGCACAGACCGCCAACTGCACCACCAGCGCCACCGGTTCAAATACCGCGCTGGCCGCACCGGGCTCACCGATAACCGCATCGGCATCCACCAGTACGTTGTCCAGGGCCACTTCGCTGGCACGCCGCCCATCGTAGGTCGGATAGCCATGGCGTGCCACACCCGGGGCATCCGCGGGTACGGCGAACAGGGTAACGCCCCGTCCCTCGGGCAATTGCGCGGAGACAATCAGCAGATCGGCGTTGTCACCGTTGGCGACGAGGCTCTTGGCGCCGTTGACACGGTAACCGTCGCCCTCCGGCGTGGCGGTGGTGTGAACATTGACCATCGCCCGATGGCCGTCGCGCTCGCCATGGGCCATGGCTACCTGCAGGGAACCCTCCGCCAGCGCCGGCAGATAGCGCATCCTGAGTGCCTCGCTGCCCCGGGAGAGGAAACTGCCACCGACCACCACGGTCTCCAGAAAGGGCTCCACCACCAGGTATTGCCCCATCTGCTCGCTGAGCAGCATGATCTCGGTGGCGCCAAAACCAAAACCGCCGTGGGCTTCCGGCAGTGGCATGGCC
>JBKDZQ010000063.1:0-3546 GCA_047971325.1 Parahaliea sp. | reverse complement strand
CCGATACGGCAAGCCTATAGTGAAGACCCCGGAACGCACTAGTAGACCGCCATGGCCGACAACCCGCTCAAGGCGCTGGAGAGTAAAATCGATCAGCTCAGTGCCCTGTGCCAGCAATTGAACCAGGAAAACCGGGCGCTGAAGGCCGATGCCTCGCGCTGGCAACAGGAGCGTCAGGATCTCATTCACAAGAACGAGCTGGCGCGCGACAAAGTGGCGACCATGATCGATCGCCTGCGGGCCATGGAGCAATCCCCGTGAGTCATGCCAACACCATCACCGTCAACATTCTCGACAAGGACTACCAGGTCGCCTGCCCGGAAGACCAGCAGGCGGAGCTGATTGTCTCCGCGCGCTATCTCGACAAGCAGATGCGCGCCATCCGCAGCAGTGGCAAGGTGATCGGGGTGGAGCGCATCGCGGTGATGGCGGCGCTGAACCTCAGCCACGAGCTGCTCAAGGCCTCCCAGCACGGCGGCGATGCCGGGAGCAACCTGGAAAACGCCGATCCGGACGAGGTGAACCAGCTCAATCGCAAGGTCGATGACGCGCTCTACCAGCTGCGGCAGCTGGAAATCGGGTGATGCACTTCACAGCCCGGTGAAAACAGGGCGAATTCGGGACCGCTGTGGTCTATACTCTTCACCGGATCCCTGGTGTATTCGCCAGGCAGATAGTCCTCGAGCCGATAAGTGTACAACCGGGGATTGCCAGCTGCCGCTGTTGTGCAAGTCCGGTACAAGCCGGAAAGCCTGAAGCGGCAAGGCAGTCACCACCTTGAGCCTTGGGTTCAAGGGCCGCACTGCCAGCGATATACCGGGAATCCAACCCACACCATCAACATGCCCACCACCTCCGGCAACGAAGCCGACGCCAAAGCCCTCCTGCGCCGCGAGCTGCGCCAGCGCCGTCGCGCACTGGATACCACCGCCCAGGCCCAGGCCGCCGCCGCGGTTGCCTGCCATATCGACCGCCTGCCCGGCTGGTCGGCACTACGGCATATCGCCCTGTACCGGGCGGCGGATGGCGAACTGGACCCGGCGGACATCGCCCGGCGCTGCCGCGACGAGGGCCGGACGCTCTACCTGCCCCGCCTCGCGGACGGCGGGCGGCTGCTCTTCTCCCGGTGGACGACGGACGGGGAACTGGCACCCAACCGCTACGGCATTCTCGAGCCAGTCGCCAGCGCGCTGGCGCGCGAGCCCCGCGACCTCGACCTGATATTGCTGCCACTGGTGGGCTGGGATCGCCGTGGCAGGCGGCTGGGCATGGGTGGCGGTTTCTACGACCGCACCCTGGCGGGCGCACGGCCGTCCCTGCTGGTGGGACTGGCCCACGACCTGCAGGAAGTCCCCCGACTGCCGGAAGCAGCCTGGGATATCAGTATGGACTATGTATTGACTGGAGGCGGCCTGCACCGCTGTCGCGGCCTCGGGCCGAAAGATGGCGACGGCTAGCTGCTCAATCCTGGATGATCACCCCGGCCTGGAGCTGGGAGGCCGGTGCGGCCACCGTGTCATTGGCGGCCATGGGCATCAACAATGTGACCAGCACACCCACTCCAAATGCGGCCATCAGGATCAGCAGAAAATCCGGTTTACGTTCCACGCTCTGTCACTCTCGCACTAGCTCTGTCTGGTCTTGTCTACCCTGACGTTCTTCGACGCCCAGGGCAGTTACTGCTCACATTTGCGACGGCTGTTGTGATTTGTTGGTACTGGTATTTGCCATCTTGTGAAGCCCGTCACATCACGCCACAGGTTTTGTGGCAATTTTTCTCAAACCGTGGCGAGTCTAGCCCAGCACCTGGGGGAATAAAACCCTGCAAGCCCCACAACCAGGCAGTTTTCCGGACTTTTTAACAAAACGCATGGAATTCGACTCCGAAGGCACTGAATAAACACCGAAACCGGTGTCAATCAGCCCTGCGCGCGACCGAGATAGAGCTGATAGGCAATGTTGCCGGTCTCTTCCCAGTAGCGATAGCCGACCCCGTCGAGCAGCGTACGAAACT
This sequence comes from Parahaliea sp., assembly GCA_047971325.1. Lineage (GTDB taxonomy): Bacteria > Pseudomonadota > Gammaproteobacteria > Pseudomonadales > Halieaceae > Parahaliea. Next base: position 1,532 of record JBKDZQ010000063.1, on the reverse strand, counting down.
GGCTGCGCTCGGTTCGGGGCACCTGCAAACCCACCAGAATGCGACCGTAGGCGGCGCCGTGGTTACGGTAGTGGAACAGGGAGATATTCCAGTTCTGGCCGAGGCCGGACAGGAATTTGAGCAGGGCGCCGGGCCGCTCGGGGAATTCCACCCGGTACACCACCTCGTTGTCGACCTGGGCCGGGGCGCGCCCGCCCACCATGTAGCGAATGTGCAGCTTGGCCATCTCGTTGTGGGTCAGATCCTCGCACTCATAGCCCTGGCTGCGTAACTCCGCCAGCAGGGCCTGGAAATCGCCGCCGGGGGTAATGCTCAGGCCGACAAACACCAGCGCGCGGCCGGCGTCAGCGTAGCGGTAGTTGAATTCGGTGATATTGCGCCGACCCAGCGCACTGCAGAAGGCGCGGAAAGAGCCCTTGCGCTCGGGGATGGTCACGCTGATCACCGCCTCGCGCTGCTCGCCGATCTCGGTGCGCTCGGAAATGTAGCGCAGGCGGTCGAAATTGGTATTGGCGCCGCTGACAATCGCCAGCAGGTGTTGACCCTGCACACCCTCGCGCTCGACGTATTTCTTCAGCCCCGCCAGCGCCAGCGCGCCGGAGGGCTCGGCGATGCTGCGGGTGTCCTCGAAAATGTCCTTGATAGCGGCGCACATTTCGTCAGTGGAGGCGGTGATCACCTCGTCCACGGTGTCGCGAATCACCCGGAAGGTCTCCTTGCCAATCTGCGCCACCGCGCAACCCTCGGCAAACAGTCCCACCTCTGTCAGGCGGTCCCGGCGACCGCGCTCCAGTGCCAGTTTCAGGCAGGCGGCGTCTTCCGGTTCGACCCCCACGATGCGGGTTTGCGGCCACACGTAACGGATATAGGCTGCCACCCCCGCCAGCAGGCCGCCGCCGCCGACCGGCACGAAGACGGCATCCAGCGGCTGCTGGTGCTGGCGCACGATTTCCATCGCCACCGTGCCCTGGCCGGCGATGACATCCGGATCGTCGAAGGGATGGACATAGACCAGCCCCCTGGCGTCGACCAGTTCCTGGGCCCGGGCCGCCGCTTCCTCGAAGGAGTCGCCGTGCAGCACCACCCTGGCGCCGCGGCTGCGCACCGCATCCACCTTGATGGCCGGGGTGGTGCGTGGCATCACGATGGTCGCCTTCACGCCCATGCGCTGGGCCGCCATCGCCACCCCCTGGGCATGATTGCCGGCGGAGGCCGCCACCACCCCTCGCGCCCGCTCGTCCTCGCTGAGCTGGTGCATCTTGTTGTAGGCACCGCGCAGCTTGAAGGAGAACACCGGTTGCAGGTCCTCGCGCTTGAGCCAGACGCGATTGTCCAGCCGTGCCGACATCTGGCTGGCCTCATGAAGCGGGCTCTCCCGGGCGACGTCGTAGACCCGCGCGTCGAGTATTCGTTTGATGTAGCTCTTTGGCATGTCGGTGTCAGGGCAAGTGGACTGAAGTCAACCCGGCATGGTAATGGAGCGGGGCCGCTTTTTCAGCCCCCGCGCGGCACGGTTGTGGTCCTAGTGGTGC
>JBKDZQ010000062.1:0-7788 GCA_047971325.1 Parahaliea sp. | reverse complement strand
AGTCTTCGGCAAAGCCCGCAAACTCGGACTCACCGTAGCAGATCCCCTTTTTCCCGGACTTGTCGGTCTTGCTGTAGTTATAACGGTCGATGCTGAAAGCGCCGCTGCCCTTGACTACCTGCTCCCGCAGCAGGCCCGCCTTCACCAGCGGCCTTGCCCACTCCGCCGGGCCGCCCATCGTCCCCGTGCCCAGCAGGTAGTCTGGCAGGCAGACATCGCCACTGAAGTGCTCGTCCAGAGCCTCTTCCATGCTGTCTTCGAGGTCATCGCCGCAGGCGCCCAGCAGCAGGCTCGTCAGCAGAATGAGTGCGGTCAGATTGCGTTTCATGGCGGTTTGCTCCCTGTTGTGGATACCCGAAGGCTGGCGCACAGCGCCACGAATGTCCTATCTTTGCCATAACCAATTCCTAATCCCTTGAAAAGGGCATGGAAATCAACCTCTTGGGAGGCCCGATAGGGCCGCGAAACTGATGTCGGACGATGTAAAAGAGGCCCTGTACCGCTACCGCTTTGGCTCCGCCGAATTCGATGAGGCACGTTTCGAGCTGCGGGTGTCGGGTTTGCCGGTAGACGTCCAGCGCAAGCCGCTGGAACTGCTGTCGGTACTGCTGGCCCACACCGGGGAAGTGGTCAGCAGGGACGAATTGCTCGATACCGTATGGCAGGGCCGCCCCACCGTCGACAACGTGGTGGCCAATGCCATCGCCAAGCTGCGCGGCGCCCTGGGCCCGGAAGGGGCCGCGCACATCCTCACCCAGCCGCGGGTGGGCTACCGTTTCACCGGCCCCCTGGAGCGCACGGCGGTGGGCCGCAGCCCGACCAGCCAATTGCAACTGGCCGATGGCATGGCGGTGCCGTCACGGCCGAATTTCACCCTGCGGTCCCAGCTCGGCAGCTCCCGCGAAAGCGAGGTGTGGATCGCCCGTCACGGCAAGACCGGGGAGCAGCGGGTTTACAAATTTTGTCCCGGGGGAGAGCAATTGGCGGCGCTGAAACGCGAGGCCACCCTCTACCGGGTGCTGCGCGAGAACCTCGGCGAGCGGCCGGACTTCGCGCGCATCATCGACTGGAACTTCGAATCCACACCGTTCTTTCTCGAGTGCGAATATGCGGGGCAGGCACTCGGCGAGTGGTCACAGGGTGAGGACGGTTTTGCCGCCATGGGTCTGGACCAGCGTCTCGATCTGTTCCTGCGCATCGCCGACGCCGTGGCCGCCGCCCACAGCGTCGGCGTACTGCACAAGGACATCAAACCCTCCAATGTGCTGGTGAAGGCGGCACCCGACACAGGCTGGCAACCCTGCCTGAACGACTTCGGCAGCGGGCGGCTGCTGGAATCCGGGCGCCTCGGCGATATCACCGGCCTGGGCCTCACCCGGGAGGTGCTGTCGGACGCCGGCCGCGGCACCGCGCAATACCTGGCCCCGGAGCTACTGGCCGGGCAGGCACCCACGGTGCAGAGCGATCTCTACGCCCTCGGCATTCTGCTTTACCAGTTTCTGGTAGGGGATCTGCGCAAGCCCATGGCGCCGGGCTGGGAGCGGGACGTGGCGGACTCCCTGCTGCGACAGGACCTGGCCGCCACCACCGATGGCGATCCGGCGCGGCGCCTGACCGGTGTCCCGGAACTGAGCCAGCGCCTGCGCCAGTTGGAATTGCGCCGCCGGGAGCAGCTGCGGCTGGCGGCAGCGGAGCGCTCGGCGCAGGACGCGCGCCTGGCGCTTCAGCGCAGCCGGGCCCGCAGGCCCTGGCTGCTGGCCACCCTGCTGGCGCTGTGCGCGGGCCTGGGCACCAGCCTCTGGCTGTACCGCGCCGCCGGGCTGGCCAACGACCGCCTGCAGGCAGTGAACAATTTTCTCTACCGGGACGTGCTGGCCAACACCGGCGCCCTGAAGACCGACAGTGACCCGGACCCCAGCCTGCGCCGCGTGCTGCGCAACGCCGCGGACATCGCCGGTGAGCGCTTCGCCGGCGACCCCGGCAACGAAGGCTGGATACGCTACGGTGTGGGGCAGGGTCTCAGCGGGCTTGGCGACTACCAGCATGCCGAGCAACAGCAACGCCTCGCCGTCGACCTCCTGTCCCGGGCTCATGGACCGGCGGACCCGCGCTCGCTGCAGGCCCGGCGGGGCCTTGCCATGCTCCTGCTGGAGCAGTCCCGCTTCGACGAGGCAGAGGCAGCACTGTCGGCGGTGGACCTGCTACAAGAGGACAGCGACATCGCTCCCGACGATGCCTTTGTCCTGCAGGCCCTGCGCGGCATGCTGCGGGCGGCGCGCAAGGATTGCACCAGTGCCCTGACGGACCTGCAATCAGCGGCCGGCATCGCCCTGCCGCCCTCCGCCGAAACCACCTACAACCGGTTCAATGTCGGCTCCTGGATCGGCGAAACACTGAATTGCCTGGAACGCTACGATGATGCCCTGCTGCACTACCAGACCCTGCTGGCCGGCGACCCGGATGCGGCAATGCTGGGCCCGGCGCTGATCGCCTACGCCCGGCTCGGCCAGGCCACGGCACTGCTGCACCTGGGCCAGTCGCGCAGCGCCGAACAGATCCTGCTGGCCGCCCTGCACAGCCTGGAAAGCAGTATCGGCCATACCGACGCCTTCACCATGGGGCAGGCACTGGTGGTGGCGGGCCGCTTCTATGTCGACCTGGGCGAACTCAACCACGCCACCGGCTATCTGGAGCGCGGCCGCGGGTTGCTACTGGGCGTGGATGCGCGCCAGGAAAAGGCGCTGAGCGCGCTACGCCTGCTCGGCACCGTCGACTACTGCCAGGGCAATATCGAGCGGGCGACAGAGCGACTCGGCGCCGCCCGGTCGGCCTTCGCCGAGTCCTACGGTGCCGACAGCCCGGACGCCCAGGGCGCAGGCTTCTGGCTCGCGGCCGCCCTGCTGCGCGCCGGCGAGCCCGAAGCCGCCGGCCAGCTGCTGGCAGCGTTGGACCCGGCGGCCCTGGCCATCGGACTCGGCAGCGCCGACTGGGACAACCGGCTGGCAGCACTGCGCAGCCAGATACCGGCACGGCCCGACGGCAGCCCCCCGGCCCGGCAGACGGCCGCCTTCGAGTTCTGTCCGCCAGTGGCCGGCGGGACGCCGTGAGAATCGCAGATCAATAGGGTTCCAGCAGCCCGCAATCGATGTCGGCGATGCGCTTGACGCCCATCAGCGCCATGGCGGTGGTGATCTCCCGGTGGAACAGGTTCAGCAAATCGCTGACACCCTGCTGGCCACAGGCGGCCAGAGCCAGCACCCAGGGCCGGCCGATCAGCACGCCCCGTGCGCCGAGGGCGACCGCCTTGACCACGTCGATGCCACTGCGCACCCCGCCATCCATGAACACCTCGGTCTGAGCGCCCACGGCATCCACCACCGCCGGCAGTTTGCTGATGCTGGAGGCGATGCCGTCGAGCTGGCGCGCACCGTGGTTGGACACCACCACGCCATCGGCACCGGCATCCACTGCCGCGCGGGCGTCATCCGCTTCCATCACCCCCTTGATCAACAGCTTGCCCCGCCACTGCTCGCGCAACCAGCGAATATCCTGCCAGGTGCAGGAGGGGTCGAACTGGGCGTCGATAAACGCCCTGAAAGAATCCAGATCATCCGGGTTGGTAACTGCATCGACAATATTGCCGAAGGCGTGGGGCTTGCCACGAATACCGACATCCAGCACCCAGGCCGGGCTGGTGGCGAGCTGTGCAAGGCGGGACAGGCCCCCTTTCCAGCCACCGCCCAACATGCCGTTGCGAAAATCCCGCAAGCGCATGCCCGCCACCGGCAGGTCGACGGTGAAGGCCAGGGTGTCGCAGCCGGCAGCCTCGGCGCGGGCCAGCAGCTTCAGGACATAGTCCCGGTCGCGCAACATGTAGAGCTGGAACCAGAAGGGCTCGCCGGTGGCGGCACGGATTTCCTCCACCGGACAGATGCCCACCGTGGAGCTGGTGAAGGGCACCCCGACCTGCTTTGCCGCGCGAGCCGCCTGCACCTCGCCGCGCCGGCGGTACAGGCCGGCCATGCCCACCGGCGCCAGCGCCAGCGGCATAGTGGACTTCCTTCCCAGCAGCTCGGTACCGGCATCAACCCCATCCACGTCGCGCATTACATACTGTCTGAGGTGATAGCGAGCAAAATCCTCGACATTGGTCGCCAGGGTGCGCTCGTCGTTGGCACCGCCCTCGACGTAGTCGAACAGGAAGCGCGGCAGGCGCCGACGGGCCAGCCGCTGGTAATCGGAGGGACTCACGGGAACTACGTCGAAGACGCTCATTGCAGAAACTCCTCACAATCCAGGTATTGAGCCACAGATGGATACTCGCACAGCTCTCCAGCTCAGGCCGGCACGCAGGCATCGGGCACCGGTCTGCCCTCACACCAGGCCTGGATATTGGCCATCACGCGCAGCGCCATGTCGGTGCGGCACTCGCCGGTGGCACTGCCGATATGGGGCAGCAGGGTGACCGCGTCGAAGTCCAGCAGGGCGGGTGTGACCTGGGGCTCGAATTCGAACACGTCGAGCCCGGCACCGCCCAGCGTACCCGCCTGCAAGGCCTGCACCAGCGCCGCCTCGTCCACCAGCGGGCCCCGGCCGGTGTTGATCAGTACCGCGCCTGCCTTCATCCGCGCCAGGCTGTTGGCGTTGATGATATGGCGGGTGTCCGGGCCCAGTGGACAGTTGAGGCTGACGATATCGCTCTGCACCAGCAGCTCGTCCAGGGAGAGGCAGTAGCGCGCCGACAGCTCGGCCTCGGCCTCCGGCTTGCGCCGCGGGCCATGGTAGAGCAGGTCCATGCCAAAGCCCTGGGCCCGGCGCGCCACCGCCTGGCCGATGGCGCCAAAGCCGACAATACCCAGGGTCTTGCCGTGCACCCGGGTACCCAGTACCCGCTGGGACGCCAGCCAGTCGTTCTGGCGCAGCAGCGCCTCGCAGCGGGTCAGCCGGCGGCAGGTGGCCAGCAGCAGGGCCCAGGCCAGGTCGGCGGTGTCCTCGGTCACTACCGGAGTGTTGCTGACCTGCAGGCCCCTGGCCGCGGCGGCGTCGAGGTCGATATGGTCGGTGCCCACGCCAAGGCTGGCGAGCAGGCCCACCGAGGGTGGCAGCGCGCTGATCAGCGCGGCGGAGGCTCGAACACGGGGGGTAATCAGGTAGACACCACAGCCCGCCATGGCGGCGGTGTCTTCCCCCACCAGGCGTACTTCACCAAAGCGGGCCAGCGCCTGCTGCATGGCCGGCGGCAGGGGCGCGCCGAGTCCGATGACTGTATTCATGCGTCAATCTCCCTGCTGCTTGCTTTGGGCTTCATTGGGCCAATGTACCCCACCGGCATGGGTCACCGCACCACGGGTCGCCGGTCCGACGCTGGCCACGTATTTCTGCGCATAGCCTCCCGCCAGCAGATAGGCCTTGCCGCTCGGGTCGACGGGCCGACCGGCGGCGCGGCGGGTTTCCAGCACCGCCGCCTCCACCTCCAGGGTCAGCACCCGCTCATCCAGGTCAATGGCGATCGTGTCGCCCTCCTCGACCAGCGACAACGGGCCACCAAGCGCCGCCTCGGGGGTCACATAGCCGATGGAGAAGCCCCGGGAGGCGCCGGAGAAGCGCCCGTCGGTGATCAGGGCATTGGATTCGCCCATGCCCATGCCGTAAAGCAGGGCCGTCACCGTCACCATTTCGCGCATGCCAGGACCGCCCACCGGGCCTTCATTGCGGATCACGATGGCCTCGCCCTCGCGCAACCCGCCCGCCAGCAGGGCCTGCAGACAGTCTTCCTCGCATTCGAAGATCCTGGCCGGTCCACGAAACTGCCGCCGCTCCAGCCCGGCGGTCTTGATCACTGCCCCCTCCGGGGCCAGGTTGCCGCGCAGGATGCTCAGGCCACCGCCCGGGGTGCGCGGCTTCGTAATCGGCATCACCACCTGGCCGTCGGCGGTGGGGGCATCGGCCAGGGCCTCGGCCAGCGTGCGCCCGTCCAGGGTCGGACAGTCACCGTGCAGATAGCCACCATCGAGCAATTGCCGCAGTACCACCGGCACCCCGCCCGCCTCGTGCAGGTCACTGTAGAGATAGGGGCCGGAAGGGCTGAGATGGGTGATCAGCGGCGTGCGCTCGAACACCGTCGCCACGTCATCCATGGTGAATGCAATGCCCGCCTCGTTGGCGATGGCGGGAATGTGCAGCACCGCGTTGGTTGACCCGCCAGTGGCCGCCACCGCGGCGCAGGCGTTCTCCAGGCTCTTGCGGGTGACCAGGTCGCGTGGCAGCGGGTAGTGATCCACCACCACTTGCATCAGCCGGCGGCCAGCGCGGCGCGCCATCGCCCGGCGCTGGCTGTACACCGCCGGCATGGTGCTGGAACCCAGCGGCGCAAAGCCCAGCACTTCCGCGACCATGCCCATGGTGTTGGCGGTGAACTGGCCGGCGCAACAGCCGGCGGCGGGCCAGGCGGCGCGTGACACCGCCTCCAGTTCCTCGGGATCGCTCTGGCGGGCGATCAGCTTGCCGGTGTACTCGCCAACCGTTTTCACTTCGGCGGGCTGGCCCTTGAAACGCCCCGGCAGGGCTGGACCGCCGTTGAGGAAGAGCCCGGGCACGTTGAGCCGGGTCAGCGCCATCAGCATGCCGGGGAAATTCTTGTCACAGGCGCCCACGCACAGCAGGGCATCGTACTGGTGGGCCCGCACCACGATCTCGATGCTGTCGGCGATCAGCTCCCGGGACATCAGTGAGAAGTGCATGCCGGTGTGACCATTGACCAGGCCATCGGACACCGAAATGGTGCTGAATTCCCGGGGCGTGCCACCGCCGCGATCGACGCCCCGGCAGGCCTGTTCGACGATTTCGCCGAGGCGGATATTGCAGGGACTCATTTCACCCTGGCTGGAGACGACACCGACGAAGGGCTGGTCGATATCCTCGTCATCCAGACCCATGCCACGCAGCATGGCCCGGGCAGCGGCCTTGACCGGGCCTTTCTTCATGATGTCGGAACGGTTGGATCGGGGGTGTTTTTCTGTTGCAGACACTGCGCTTGCTCCCGGGCGAATTATGTATTGGGCAGGGTAGTGGACAGTGTGGACCCGGCGCGAAACCCTGTCTGTCATACGGCTGACAGTCGGCTCGCCTGTCGAGGGAGCCAGGTTTCAGCTCAGGACAGTCACAGCGGATTGGCCTCCTGCATGCGCTGGCGGGCGCGCGCCAGGATGGCGCGCTTCTGTTCGGGGCTGGCCATGAACCAGTCGGTGATTTCCTGGGCGCTGCGATAGCAGCCTATGCAGACATCCCCGGCATCGAGCACACAGACCGAGATACAGGGGGATTTCAGCTCATCCCCACTCACGCCAACTCCCGCAACAGGGCGGTGAAGTTGGCGGCGTTGTTCACGTAGTGGTCGGCGTTGAGGCGCAGCATCTCGATCACCTCGGCGTCCAGTTGCTTCTTCACCACCGCCGGGGAACCCAGCACCAGGCTGCCATCGGGCACTTCCATGCCTTCGGTCAGCAGGGCATTGGCGCCGATCAGACAGTATCTGCCGACCCTGGCCCCGTTGAGCACCACCGCGCCCATGCCCACCAGGGAGCCCTCGCCGATGTGGCAGCCGTGCAGGATGGCCCGGTGCCCAACGGTGACATTGTCGCCCACCACACAGGGAAAACCGGCGTCCGCATGCATGATGGTGCCATCCTGGATATTACTGCCGGCGCCCACTTCAATGCGCTCCACGTCGCCGCGTATCACGCAGCCAAACCACACGCTGGCACGGTCCTTGAGTATGACATCGCCGAT
>JBKDZQ010000061.1:0-2038 GCA_047971325.1 Parahaliea sp. | reverse complement strand
CTGACAGTCTGGGCGTCAGGCCGCGGGTCGCCGTGCGTGTCAACCCGGCCTTCGAGCTGAAAACCTCCGGCATGAAAATGGGGGGTGGCCCCAAGCCCTTCGGGGTGGATGAAGAACGTGTGCCGCACATGCTGGAGGAGCTGGCCGGGCTCGACCTGGACTTCCAGGGCTTCCACATTTTTGCCGGCTCCCAGAACCTGCGCCCCGAGGCCATTGTCGAGGCCCAGGCCGGGACGCTGGAACTGGCGCTGCGCCTGTCGGCGGGGCTCCCGGCACCACCGCGCTGGATCAATATCGGTGGCGGGCTTGGCGTTCCCTATTTTCCCGGTGAGCAGCCCCTGCCGCTGGAGCCGGTGGCGGAAAACCTGCGCCAGATCTGTGACCGCGCCGCCGCCGAGTTGCCCGGGGCGACGCTGGTGATGGAACTGGGGCGCTACCTGGTGGCGGAAGCGGGCATCTACGTGGCGGAGGTGATCGACCGCAAGGAGTCGCGGGGTGAAGTCTACCTCGTGACCAACGGTGGCCTGCATCACCACCTCTCTGCCTCGGGAAATTTCGGTCAGGTGATCCGCAAGAATTACCCGGTTTGCCTGGGCAATCGCCTGGAGTCGGACGACAGTGAACGTGTCACGGTGGTCGGGCCGCTGTGCACGCCGCTGGATATCCTCGCCGACAAGGTCGTGCTGCCGCGCGCCGAACCGGGTGACCTGGTCGTCGTGTTCCAGTCCGGTGCCTACGGATACAGCGCGAGCCCCCTGGGTTTCCTCAGTCACCCGCTGCCGCAGCAGGTGCTGGTGTGACATGACAGGGCGTTTGCCTTGACTTGAAAAACCCCGCTGCGCGAGGCGCGGGGGGCTTTTCCGTCATCTGTCACCGGCCAGGCGTGCCGGGGCAAGTGTCAGGGACGGAGGTGTATGCTCCCGGTTCGGTCCAGCGGCTTTCCGTTGTCCTGCAGCGAGTCGTCACTTCCTGTGTTGCTTGCCGCAGGCAGCGAAAATCAGTCGCCCCGGGCATCCGGATTCTCCTGGAATTCCCTGATCAGCTTCACCAGACCCTCAATCTCTTGCTCGTTGAGAATATGGCTCCATGGTGGCATGGCCGGGTTCAGTCCGGCGGCGTATCCACCTTCGCTGATCACCCTGTGGTACCAGCTGTTCTCCCGCGCCCGGACAGCGCTATCGTGGAAGTTGGGCACTGGCACCGGGAGCATCCCCGCATCCGGGCCGTCGCCGCTTCCCGCGCTACCGTGGCAGCGGGCGCAATTGGCTCTATAGATACTGTGTACTTCCGCTGTGGTAATCGACACAGATTCAGCCTGGGGTGTTGCCGAAGGTGCGGCTGGTACATCGCCGCTTGAAAGTTTGAGAATACGCCCGGTCGGTGTGCTACTCCTGCCCAGGGTGGTCACGATAATTTCATCATCCGGGAGCACCGTCAACGAGCTGGTACCCCGCTGTGCGAATTGCTCGGCGGTCGCGATGTGTTCCACACTTTCGACACGTTGCCCGCTTGCCGGCATGGCAAATACCTTGGAGGAGTAGTTGTCGGCGAACAGGTACTGGTCCCGCAGGGCCTGATGTCGATTGCCCCGGTAGACGGTACCGCCAACGACCGCGCGATCATAGGCAGTGTGCACGTAGGTGTAGATCGGCGGGGTTTCGATGCCGATGACAGTGTCGGGTCGGGTGGATCCGGTCTCTTCGTAGCCCTCGATGAAGGGATACTGGTAGTGGTGGCCGGCTTCAACGATATTGACTTCTTCCCACTTGGTGGAGCCTACATCTCCGACCCAGAGACGGCCAGAGGCATCGAAGTTCACGCGATAGGGATTGCGCAACCCCAATGCCCAGTACTCATCCAAAATGGCTGGGTTGTCGATAAAGGGGTTATCCCGGGGGATGCAATAGTTTTCCACCTGCCCCACGGCTGGGCGCCGCGCTATCGGCCGGCTGCGGTCAGGATTTTGACAGTCCACATCGATTCGCAAGATGGCACCGCGGAAGGTTTCGTTGATGCCTTTGTGGGTTTTCGGGTGAAC
>JBKDZQ010000060.1:0-7810 GCA_047971325.1 Parahaliea sp. | reverse complement strand
GTCACAGTGTCGAAGAAGCGTCGATCATGAACCAGCCCTACAAGGCGGCGCTGAACTTCGATCCGGAAACCACCACCAAGACCACCGGGGTCACCGTGGAGGCCAACTGGCAGCTGGATGCCGGTAAAATCACCGCGGTGCTGGGTAACCGCAATCTGGACTACCTGAACCACGGCGACTATGACGGCACGCCTAACGCCGGTGTCGCGCCGCAGCAAAACACCGACGTGCTACGTGACTTCAATGGTGACACGCAGAGCGTTGAATTGCGCTGGGACAGCGATATAGGCAACGATTTCCACTATGTTGTCGGTACCTACTATTCCCAGGACCAATGGTCGCAGACCAATAACGTTGGTGTATTCACCGCACCGGCTGTCGTCGGCAGCTTCGGCACCAACAAGCAAGATACCGAGAGTGCGGCCTTGTTCGCCCAGGGTGACTATGTCTTCCTCGATAACTGGACCTTGACGGTGGGTGGTCGCTACACCAGAGACAAGAAGGAATACTCGCTGGAGAGCGTCTCGCTGGTCAACGGTAACGCGACGACCTATTTCATGGCCGAGAAAAAGGACGACTGGAGTAATTTCTCGCCCAAGGTCGCGCTGCAGTACCAGCTCAATGATGATGTGCAGTTCTATGGCTCGGTTTCCCAGGGTTACAAGGGCGGTGGCTACAACTCCCGCGCCACCTTGCCGGAGCTGGTGGGTCCCTACGACGAAGAAACTGTCACTGCCTACGAAATCGGTATCAAGAGCGACTGGTGGAATCGCCGCCTGCGCATCAACGGCGCCATTTTCCGCAATGAATACGAGGACTTGCAGCAGGGTGTGCAGCGTCCCGGCTCACTGCGTGCGGAGAGCATCGCCACCAACGTGGCGGAAGCCGAGATCAATGGCTTCGAACTGGAAATGCTGGTGTTGCCGGTTGAGAATCTGCAGTTGGGCTTCAACGTCGGTTATCTGGATGCCAAGTACTCGGATTTCTGTGACGATACCGACGGTGTCTCGGGTTATTACCCCTCCAACTGCGGCGGTTTTGAAAACGAATTTGCTCCCGGTCAGTGGCTGATTGCCGAGGATCAGACGAACAACAACCTGCCCAACGCACCGGAGTGGAGTGCCAGCCTGCTGGTGGACTATGATCTGTTGCTCAGCGTCGGGGTCCTTTCCTTCCACGCGGATGTGCGCTACACCGACGAGTACGACACCTGGGGCCGCGCCCCTGAGGTCAAGTACTACTACCGGGAAGAGGTGGCGCTGGTCAATGCCCATGTCTCTTTCTCCGATTCGGATGAGCACTACAAGCTGACCGTGTACGGCAAGAACCTGACCGACGAGGAAGTCATTTCCGGCGCGGTGTCCACGGGCACCAATCCGGTCACTCAGTTCTACCAGCCGCCGCGGGAAGTGGGTGTGGAGTTCATCTACAACTTCTAATATGGCCTTTTCTGTCAACAGGCACGAAACCGAGAGATGAATGTGGTGAGCCAGCTTGTAGCACGGGATGAGCAAAACGGCGCACGGGTTGATGCCTGCCACGGTGGAGCATTCTAATCCGCGGTTCTAACCCTCTCAGAGTCCTGTATTCCAATCTTTGCAGGGAATACAGAGCTCTGAGAGGTTAGCCCCAACACTGCCGGTAGTCCCGTCGGCACCGGACGCTCAAGCAGGTTTTTCGGACTGATTGGCGGCCGGAATGCGGCCTCAACCTCGCCTGATTTTCGTGGCCAGTCTAATTGCGAAACAGGAACTGAACCCGCGTCCGTTGCCGCAACCAATAACACGCCCACTTATCCCTGCGCTCCTCCATCGCCCGCAGGCTGGGGGTGGACATCGGCGCGCTCGCGCCGGCCGATCGTCTCGCGGCCGAAACCAGCCGCCTCCTTGACTGGCTGAATACCGCATCGAACGAACCGCCGCTGCTCAAGGCCGGGCTTGGCCATCTGTGGTTCGTCACCTTGCATCCGTTCGACGACGGCAATGGCCGTATCGCCCGGGCCATTGGCGATCTGCTGCTGGCACGCGCTGACGGCAGCCCGCAGGTTTGATGACGGCACGCCGCTGCACAGCTTTACCCCGTTGATGGACGAACTGGCTACCATCGTGCGCAATACTTGTCGCACCCTTTAATCGGTGGGCAAGACAGCCACCTTCCAGATTCACTACCCAGCCCAACCCCAGGCAGCGGCGAGCCTTTGAGCTGGTACAGCAAATCACCGTGTAGCCAGTGCGCTGCACCGCAAGTTCAGGATAAGTGATTGGACAAGCAAAACCGTCTTAAAACCCAGGGAACTTCAGCCTAGGCATGTGGCCGGCTGTATTTATTTGCGCTTCATCGACAGGAAGAACTCGTCGTTGGTCTTGGTGTCGCGCAGTTTGTCGAGCAGGAACTCCACCGCCGGCAGGTCTTCCATGCCGTGCAGCAGCTTGCGCAGGATCCACATGCGCTGCAGCTCCTCCTCGCCGGTGAGCAGTTCCTCGCGGCGGGTGCCGGAGCGGCGGATGTTGATGGCCGGGTAGACCCGCTTCTCGGCGATCTTGCGATCCAGGTGCAACTCCATGTTGCCGGTGCCCTTGAACTCCTCGTAGATCACCTCGTCCATCTTCGAGCCGGTGTCGATCAGGGCGGTGGCGATGATGGACAGGCTGCCGCCCTCCTCGATATTGCGCGCCGCGCCAAAAAAGCGCTTGGGGCGCTCCAGGGCGTGGGCGTCGACACCGCCGGTCAGCACCTTGCCGGAGCTGGGCACCACGGTGTTGAAGGCCCGGGCCAGGCGGGTGATGGAGTCCAGCAGGATGACCACGTCGCGCTTGTGTTCCACCAGGCGCTTGGCCTTCTCGATCACCATGTCGGCCACCTGCACGTGGCGGGCCGGCGGCTCGTCGAAGGTGGAGGCGACCACTTCCGCGCCGCGCGCGCCCACCGAGCGCTGCATTTCGGTCACTTCCTCCGGGCGCTCGTCGATCAGCAGCACGATGATGTAGCACTCGGGGTTGTTGGTGATGATGGCCTGGGCGATGTTCTGCATCATGATGGTCTTGCCGGCCTTGGGCGGCGCCACCAGCAGGCCGCGCTGGCCCTTGCCAATGGGCGCCACCAGGTCAATCACCCTGCCGGTGAGGTCCTCGGAGCTGCCGTTGCCCTTCTCCAGCGCCAGGCGCTCGTCGGGGAACAGGGGGGTGAGGTTTTCGAACAGGATTTTGTGTTTGGCGTTTTCCGGCTTGTTGAAGTTGATGTCGCCGACCTTGAGCAGGGCGAAGTAGCGTTCGCTGTCCTTGGGAGGGCGGATCTTGCCGGTGATGGTGTCGCCGGTGCGCAGGTTGAAGCGGCGGATCTGGCTGGGTGAGACGTAGATGTCGTCGGGGCCGGCCAGGTAGGAGCTGTCGGCGCTGCGCAGGAAGCCGAAGCCGTCTTGCAGGATCTCCAGCACGCCGTCGCCATAGATGTCCTCGCCGCTTTTGGCGTGGCGCTTGAGAATCGCGAAGATAATGTCCTGCTTGCGCGAGCGGGCCATGTTCTCCAGGCCGATTTCCTTGGCGATATCGATCAGTTCCTGGGTGGATTTGGTCTTGAGGTCAGTCAGGTTCATAGAAGAGTTGAGACGCTTGTGAAAACGGAAAGGGATAGTTGGAGCTAGGATACCGGCACGCCGGCTGGCCCGGCTCTGGCGGGAGACCTGGGCAGTGTTAAAAAACAGTAGTTAAATGGAAAAATGGAATTATTATCGGCACAGAAGGGTGCAATGACGGCGAATGTAGCACGCTCCGATAGGCCCGTCTACAGCTTTTTGGCTAATGCTCTTGAAACTCTGCTGCTGGCATCCGGCCCGCCCGCTCGGGGGCGGGCCCAGGTGGGAAATCAGAGGATTTCCTGTACAAAGTTGGTGAGCTGGGACTTGGACAGTGCGCCCACCTTGGTGGCCTCGGCGTTGCCGCCCTTGAACACGATCAGGGTGGGAATGCCGCGAATGCCAAACTTCGGCGGGATACCGGGATTGGCGTCCACATCCAGTTTGCAGACTTTCAGCTTGCCCTCGTATTCGGCGGCAAGTTCGTCCAGCACCGGCGCGATCATCTTGCAGGGGCCACACCATTCGGCCCAGAAATCCACCAGCACCGGCAGGTTGGAGTTCAGTACTTCCTCTTCGAAAGAGGCGTCGGTGACGTGTACGATCTGTTCGCTCATGGTGTTCTCCAGAAAGGGTGCGCGGACTCGGTGGTGTCCGAAAAATGGCCTGCTATGATACCACCGGCCGGGGAGGGGACAACTCAGGCCCGAGTTTTTTTCGTCATGACCATAGAACGCAGGGCTATAAATAACATGTGCACTGGCATGTGGTCGCGGACCGGCAGACGGTGACAGAAGGGGGTGCAGTGGCGGCGAACAGCGGCTGGCAGGTCTATATTCTCGAGTGCGCCGATGGCAGTCTCTACACCGGTGTGGCGCGGGACATGGGGCGGCGCCTGGCCCAGCACAACGGCGAACGCCCCGGCGGGCCGCGCTACACACGGGGGCGGCGTCCGGTGCGCCTGTGCTGGTGTGAGGGTGCCGCCGACCGCGCCGGTGCCCAGCGCCGCGAAGCCGCCATCAAGCGCCTGTCCCGCGGCGCCAAGCTGACGCTGATCGCCAGCGCCTGATCCGTTGTTTCAGCCTCCGCCCTGCAGGGCGTCCAGCTGCTCCTGCTGTTCCAGCCAGTTGGTCTCCAGGGCCTCCAGTTGCTGTTGCAACGTACCTTCCTCCCGGCTCAGTTCCGCCACACGCTGGCGGTCGCTGTAGAGCTCCGGGTCCGCCAGGGCCGAGCGCAGGGCAGCGAGTTTCTCTTCCGCCTTCGCCATGCGGGATTCGATGCTGCGGATGTGCTGCTGCAAGGGCCGCAACTGGGCGCGGGCGGCGGCGGCTTGCTGGCGCTTCTCGCGGCGATTGGCGCCGCTGTCGGCAGCGATAGCCGCCGTAGCCGTTTCGCGCGGCGCCTCGTCGTAGCTCGACAATACCCAGCGCTCGTAGGCCCGCAGGTCATCCTCGTATTCCGTCACCTGCTTATCGTGCACCAGCAGCAGTTCGTCGCAGGTGTTGCGCAGCATGTGGCGGTCATGGCTGACCAGCAGCAGGGCGCCCTCGTAGGCCTGCAGCGCCACTTCCATGGCGTTGCGCATGTCCAGGTCGAGGTGGTTGGTGGGTTCGTCCAGCACCAGCAGGTTGGGTTGCTGCCAGACCACCAGCGCCAGCGCCAGGCGCGCCTTCTCGCCGCCGGAAAAAGGTCGGATGGCTGCGGTGGCGGCATCGCCGCGGAAGTTGAAACTGCCCAGGTAATTGAGGATGTCCTGCTCGCGGGCGCTGCGGCTGAGCCGTTGCAGGTGCAGGGCGGCGCTGGCCTCCAGGTCCAGGGCTTCCAGGGTCTGCTGGTGAAAGTAGCCAATGCGGCAGTGTTCGCCGGCGCTGCGCTCGCCAGCCAGCAGGGGCAGCTCGCCCACCAGTGATTTCAGCAGGGTGGATTTGCCGGCGCCGTTCCTGCCCAGCAGGCCGTAGCGGCTGCCGGGGCGCAGCATCAGGTCGACCCCGGACAGCACCGTGCGCTCGCCGTAGCCAAGGCTGGCCTGGTCCAGGCGCAGCAGCGGGTCCGAGCTTTTTTCCGGGGCGGGAAAGTGGAAGCTGAAGGCGGAGTCGGCGTGGGCCGGCGCCACTTTCTGCATGCGCTCGAGCTCCTTCAGCCGGCTCTGCGCCTGGCGCGCCTTGGTGGCCTTGTAGCGGAAGCGGCGCACGAAATCGTCGATCTGGGCAATGCGCTGCTGCTGTTTTTCGAAGCTGGCCTGCTGGATGGCCAGGCGCTCGGCGCGCTGTTCCTCGAAGTCCGAGTAGTTGCCCTTGTAGGCCTGCAGGCCCTGGTGCTCGATGTGCAGGATGCGCTCGCAGGTGGCGTCGATGAAATCCCGGTCGTGGGAAATCATCAGCAGGGTACCGGGATAGCGTTGCAGCCACTGTTGCAGCCACAGGGTGGCGTCCAGGTCCAGGTGGTTGGTGGGCTCGTCCAGCAGCAGCAGGTCGGAGGGGGCCATCAGCGCCCGCGCCAGGTTGAGGCGAATGCGCCAGCCGCCGGAAAAGTCGCCGACCGGTCGCTGCCAGGCGTCCTCGGCAAAGCCCAGGCCCTGCAGCAAGCGCTGCACGCGGCGCTCGGCGCTGTAGCCGTCGATGGCCTCCAGGGCGCTGTGCAGGGGCGCCGCCGCGGCGAAATCCCCGGCGGCTTCGCAGCGTGCGATGTCGTCCCGCAGGCGGGCCAGCTCGGTGTCGCCGCGCAGGACGTATTCCCCGGCGCTGTCTCGTGTCGGCGCCACCTCCTGGGCCATGTGGGCAAGACGCAGGTTGTTCATGCCCTCGATCTGGCCGCTGTCGGCGCCGAGTTCGCCCAGTAGCAGGGCGAACAGGCTCGACTTGCCACTGCCATTGGCGCCGATCAGCGCCAGGCGCTGTCCGGGTTGCAGGGTGACCGAGGCCCGCTCCAGCAGCAGGCGGCTGCCACGGCGCAGGCTGATATCGCGTAAGATGATCATAAGGCGGCGCATTCTACACGAGTGTTCCCGGAGGGAGCACCACAGGATGAAGCACCAACCAGCAATTAGTGGAGATCATGAAAAATGGTATTTACCGGGATTTGGGTGCCGCGCGAGGCCCCTGCCTCTGGCACCGGTTTTCGAGACCGTATGCCGCATGGATGCCGCCTTCGAGCCCCCACCAGGGACGGGTTTAGGGCGCATCTCAAAACCCGGTGCCAGAGGCAGGGGCCGGTTCAGGTACGTCAGGTGTAAGTGCCATTGTCCTATGGACAATCCTTTCTGGCAGTTTTCCCTCGACACCTATACCCGCCCGGGTGTGGCCGAGCTGTGTCTGGCGGCCCAGGACCGGCACGGCCTGGATGTGAACCTGCTGCTGTTCGCGGTGTGGCTGGGCCGGCGGGGCCTGGCGCTGTCGCAGGCGCAGGTGGCGGCGCTGCTGGCGGAGACCGCGGTGCTGCGGACCTCGGTGATTGCGCCGCTGCGGGCCCTGCGTCGGCAGTGGAAGCTGCTGGCGGAGGCGGCGGCGCTGCGGCCCTCCCTGCAGGCGCTGGAACTGGCGGCGGAGCGCCAGTTGCAGGACTACTTGTGGCAATGGGCCAGCCGGCGGCAGCCGGGTGCCGTGGCCAGTCCGGTGGACAACCTGCTGCAGGTCTGTCGTCAGGGGGGCCTGGCGGGCGCCGAATCGCAGCGGCTGGCGAACACTCTGGCGAAAACGCTGTCATAGCAAGCGAGCCAGCTGGCTATCCCTGGCAATCTGTCACAGGGCGGATGCAGGACTGGCCGGCGGGGCGCCTCGGGTAGTATGATCTGGCCGCCCCGTTTGCAACCCGGTCCGGGCGGAGTCCCGCGGCCAGCCCGCTTTTCGCGATGATGGAGTGGGTACATTCACATACCGACTTTTATGGAATACCTTATGAAGAAGTACGCACTGCCGCTGGCTCTGGTCGCCGCGGTTGGCCTGTCGGCCTGTAACGACAAGGCATCAAGCCCGGCGCCGGAGCAGCAGGCCGGCGGCGAAGTCAGCCTGGAAACCCCTGAACAGCGCCTGAGCTACGGCATTGCCTTTGGTCTTGGCCAGCGTATGAGCACCGATGGCGTGCCGCTGGATATCGACACCTTCACCGCCGGCCTGCGCGACGCCCTGGAAGGCCGCGAAGGGCGCCTCACCGGGGAGGAAATCCAGGCGGAGCTGGTGAGCTCCCAGCAGAAAATGCAGGCTGAACAGCAGGCCGCCCAGGCCGCCCTGGGTGAGGCCAACG